>JAUYTH010000020.1 GCA_030695165.1 Bacteroidales bacterium | reverse complement strand
TCTCCTGTTTATGAGAAACTTTTCCTGCTGTTCATTCAGGTTAATAAATAAATAAATTAAGCGACCAATAGAGCTTTGATTCTCTTTTCGTCTGACACCGATACCAGAGCAGAGTAGGTTAGATTCCTCTTCTGTTTGGTGGTCTTCTTTGTAAGAATGTGACTCTTATAGGCGTGCTTTCTCTTCACTTTACCTGTTCCGGTAAGCTTAAAACGCTTTTTAGCACCGGAGTTGGTCTTAATCTTTGGCATTGTACTTATTTGTTTTAATTTAAAGTGTTTACTGTTTTACTTCTTTTTGACAGGGGTCATCATCATTATCATTCTCTTCCCCTCAAGCTTTGGCATCTGATCTGCCTTGCCAAAATCTTCCAGCTCAAGTGCAAATCTTAACAGCAGTTTCTCTCCCTGCTCTGCAAAAAGTATTGACCTTCCCTTAAAAAAGACATAGGCCTTTACTTTTGCTCCTTCGCTCAGAAATGTCTGCGCGTGTTTTAGTTTAAATTGATAATCGTGTTCATCGGTGTTTGGACCGAATCTTATCTCCTTGATTATAATTTTTGTGGCATTGGCTTTCATCTCCTTTGCCTTCTTCTTCTGTTGGTAGATGTATTTCTGATATTCAACTATCTTACAAACAGGTGGGTCAATATTTGGTGTAATCTCAACCAGGTCCAACCCTAACGCCTCTGCCATCCTGATTGCCTCTGAGAGAGAGAAAACTCCAGGATTGGGTACATTATCCCCTACTACCCTAACTTTTAAAGCAGTAATATCATTATTCATCCTTGGTCCATCATCAACTCTGCGAGACATATTTCTTCTGTCACCAGGTCTGTTATTTGGAGATGAACTGTTTGTCCTTTTGACAAACCCTCCGGGACGAGGTTTAAATGGTGTAGCGATAAGTTTTTCCTCCTAAATTTTAGTTAATAATCTATGTGCTTAATAATCTATTTGCTGTTTTACCTCTGCATTAACCATACCTGCAAACTCTACAACTGACATTTGACCCTTATCTCCGTCTCCCTGTTTGCGTACTGAAATCATCTCTGCCTCCATCTCTTTTTCACCAACGATCAGGAGGAATGGAACTCTTTTCAGTTCATTCTCCCTGATTTTCTTGCCGATTGTCTCGTTACGGTCGTCAATTGAGGCGCGAATATCGTTATTATTCAAGAATTCTACAACTTTTTTTGCATAATCGTTGAACTTTTCACTTATTGGGAGCACTACAGCCTGCTCGGGTGTTAGCCAAAGCGGGAATTTTCCGCCGGTATGCTCAATAAGAACTGCGACAAACCTCTCCATAGAACCGAATGGGGCTCTGTGAATCATTACTGGTCTGTGTCTTTTATCATCTGCCCCTATATACTCAAGCTCAAATCTTTCCGGCAGGTTGTAATCTACCTGAATTGTACCAAGTTGCCACTTTCTTCCGATAGCATCTCTCACCATAAAGTCAAGTTTAGGGCCGTAAAATGCAGCCTCACCAAGCTCAACAACAGTTTTTAGCCCTTTCTCTGCAGATGCTTCAATAATTGCAGCCTCTGCTTTCTCCCAATTCTCGTCGCTTCCAATGTACTTCTCTCTGTTTGAAGGATCGCGAAGCGATATCTGTGCAGTATAATCTTTAAAATCAAGAGTTTTAAAAATGTATAGCACAATATCAATCACCTTAATAAACTCCTCTTTAAGCTGATCCGGACGGCAGAATATGTGTGCATCATCCTGAGTAAAACCTCTCACTCTTGTAAGCCCGTGAAGCTCTCCACTCTGCTCATAGCGATATACAGTACCAAACTCTGCCAGTCTTAGCGGCATATCTTTGTATGACCTGGGTTTTGTTTTATATATCTCGCAGTGGTGAGGGCAGTTCATAGGTTTCAACAAAAACTCCTCTCCCTCCTGTGGTGTATGGATTGGCTGGAACGAGTCTTTACCATATTTTGCATAGTGTCCGGAAGTCACATAGAGCTCCTTCTGCCCGATATGAGGTGTTATTACAGGCAGGTAGCCATATCTCTTTTGAACTCCCTTAAGGAAATTTTCGAGTCTCTCGCGTAACATTGCCCCTTTAGGCAGCCAAAGAGGAAGCCCCTGCCCCACTCTGGCAGAGAATGCAAATAGCTCCAGCTCTTTGCCAAGCTTTCTGTGGTCTCTCTTTTTAGCCTCTTCGAGCATTACCAGATACTCATCTAAAAGCTTCTTCTGAGGGAATGTAACTCCGTAAATACGGGTCAGCATCTTGTTCTTCTCATCTCCTCTCCAGTAAGCACCGGCAATTGAGGTTAGTTTCACTGCCTTTATAACTGAAGTATCTGCAAGATGAGGGCCACGACATAGATCTGTAAAGGTTCCATTTGTGTAGAATGATATTGTCCCATCTTCCAGATCCTTTATCAGCTCACATTTATACTCATCTCCTTTCTCTACATAGGTAGACATCGCCTCCTCTTTGCTAATCTCCCTACGCACAAACATCTGTTTCTCTCTGGCCAGTTCCAGCATTCTCTCCTCAATTCTCTTAAGGTCCGACTCTGTGATTTGCCTCTCGCCGGTATCCACATCGTAGTAGAAACCAACCTCAATAGCAGGACCTATTCCAAATTTAATACCCGGGAACAGCTGCTCTAGAGCCTCCGCCATAAGGTGTGAAGATGAATGCCAGAAGGTACTCTTTGCTTGCGCATCTTCCCATTTATGCAGTTTTATTGATGAATCTGTATTTATGGCTCTGTTGATCTCAAATATCTGGTTGTTTACAGTCGCAGCTAAAACCTCTGCTGCAAGCCTTGGACTTATTGAATTTGCAATATCAAAAGCAGTTACTCCATTTTCAAACTGTCGGATACTGCCATCCGGGAAAGTAATATTAATCATCTTTTCGTTCAATTCTAATCAATTGGCAAAGATAATCATATTTTTTAAAAACTCTAAATTTTGCTACCATAAGGATTTTAGTTATTTTTGAGGAAAATAGTAATAACCCAATTAACTTAAACATTATGCAATCGAACAAATGGAGTATCGCTGCCACATACGGATTGTTACTGGCACTGGTAACAATCGTTTATACACTAATCCAGACAGTGTTTGCTCCAGGTACAGCTATCAGTCTGTTACTTTGGGCAGCAAAATTTGTCGGGAGCATTTGGCTTCTTTTATACTTTATCAAGGAATATGCCGGGGCTGCAGAGGTTTTCACATATAAAGAGGGGTTTAGATTCGGATTTATTACAAGCGTCTTCTCTTCAATTATTATTGCCGCTTATATATTTATTCACTATGCGCTTATATTCCCGGATTCAATTGCAGTGCAGATGGAGACTGCAATGACTATGATGGGATCTTCCAACCCGGATGCTGCAGAGCAGATCGCATCAATAGAGGAGATCTTTCCTCAGTTGATGTTTGTTGTTTTTCTCTTTTACAACTCAATTTTCGGAGCCATTGTATCTGCAATAATTGCAAACTACACCAAGAAGGGGGACATTTTCACAGAAAGCGAAACTATTTAATATCTTACTTAGATGGATCTATCAATTGTAATTTCGGTATATAACGAGGAGGAGTCTCTGCGAGAGCTCATTCCCTGGATAAAAAATGCACTTTCCGGGGAGAGAATGGAGTATGAGATAATCCTGGTTGATGACGGCAGCACAGATTCATCCTGGAGTATAATTGAAGAGCTGTCAAAAGAGTATCCTCTAAAAGCGATCTCTTTCCGGAGAAATTACGGGAAATCTGCTGCACTCTATTGTGGATTTGAACTTGCAAAGGGCGATATTGTTGTGACTATGGATGCAGATCTGCAGGACAGCCCAGAGGAGATACCGGGGCTGGTTGCTATGATAAATAATGAAAATCTGGACCTTGTTTCGGGATGGAAGAAGAAACGCTACGACGGATTTTTCTCTAAGAACCTTCCATCACGTATCTATAACTCTGCTGCCAGAAAGGTAACCAAGATTAAACTGCACGATATGAACTGTGGTCTTAAGGCTTACAGGAGAGAGGTAATCAAGAATATCGAAGTCTACGGGGAGATGCATCGCTATATTCCATATCTCTCAAAAAACGCAGGTTTTTCAAAAATCGGGGAGAGAGTTGTAAAACACCAGCCGAGGAAATTCGGTAAAAGCAAATTTGGCAGAAGCCGATTCATAAACGGTTTTCTGGACCTTCTAACACTTTGGTTTCTATCTCGTTTCGGAAAGAAGCCGATGCACTTCTTCGGGCTTGTAGGTTCCCTCACATTTTTTATAGGTTCTTTAACCTCTCTTTATCTAATTATTAACAAAATTGTAACACAATCTAAAGGTTTGCCATTCAGAGCCGTTACCGACCAACCACTGTTTTATATCTCTCTGGTTGCGTTAATTATTGGTATGCAGCTATTTCTATCCGGGTTCTTAGCCGAGTTGATATCCCGAAACGGCAGTGAGAGAAACCATTATAAAATAAAAAAATCGATATAAATTCTCATTTACATATTTTTTTTGTACTTTCACACAAAATTTTTCACTATGATAAAAACTTACTCTTTTCCAAGCGTATACGAGTCTACCCTAAGAGACTTTTCGACCAGCAATGATCCAATCCTTGGGTTTTCTAAATTAAAATTTAATGGTGCTAATTATCTGGTTGGACTACAGGCTCTTAATGAGGGAGTTTCGCCTCATAAATCAATAAATGCATCTCCGGAAGATGTAGATTATAAGATTATTACGCAATCTGCACTTCTGCTTGCCAGCAATGCTCTTAAAAGTGAGTCAAAAAATGGTAAGGTACCTAAGATGGTTGTAACCAGTGGATTCCCATATGCAACCTATCAGTTTAATAAAGATAATGCCGTAGAGTATTATAAAGAGGAAAAAATTATCACTTATTACAAAGCAGATGACAATGGCTCTCTCAGTTCTGAGCAGAGAGTTGTATCAGTTGCTTCTGCGCACGTAATTCCGGAACTTGTGGGTTGTGATATAGCTGTTAGAAAAGGTGATCAGCCGGTTGATGGGAACTTTATAATTATCAGTCTGGGTTACGGTACTTGTGAGGGGGCTGTAAGTACACCGGAAGGTTTAACTACCAGGTCTTTTTTTAGTACTCACGGAATTAGTTATCCCGTGAATGTTTTTAGCCAGGAGATCAGCAAACACACCTATTTAAAGTTAAGAACAGAGCACCAGATAGATCATCTGTTCGCTAAGGGTTTTATGTTTGTTGAGAGAAAGAGGAAAGATTTTATGGAGGAGAAGAAACTTGCAATCAGTATGTACTATAACAATGTTATCTCTCCAACAATTAGACGCTATATTACAGATGAGGATTTCGAAAATTGCCAGAAAATGATTCTTGTAGGTGGAGGTGCACTTCACAAAGATCTTGTTGAGCTATTCAATGAGGAGTTTGGTGATATTTGCAACATCTCAATTTTCAACGCACCTGAGAAATGTGCCTCTATCGGATATGCACTCTATTCAAAATCTTCTGTTGAGAACAAAGATGGGGACGGGTTTTCATACACTCCGGACTCAGAAGAAAAGGTTGTGTATGTAGGGATAGATATAGGGAACGCCAATACCTGCGTCTCTGTGATATCAAACTCATACTAAGGATTTAATAATAATAAAGAGGGTGACTAAATTGTTTTAGTCACCCTCTTTATTTATTATATATACCTCTATTGATTTTGTGATCTGAGGTTATCTTCAAACTCCTCCTCTGTTATCATTTTACAGGAGCCGTTAAAAATGCCCCCCTCTTCTATAAATAGCTTTTGACAGGCAATTTTTCCCTTAATTGAGCCACACTTTCTTAGCCCGAATACCTCTCTTACCAGAACTTTTCCGTCTACCTCTCCCCAAATATCGCAACTTTTTGCAATTACCTCTCCAATTAATCGTGCCGACTCTCCAATTACAAGCTTCCCAACAGTGGTCAATTTTCCCTCGAAGAGGCCATCTATTCTGATATCTGATACTGAATTAATAACTCCGTGAAATTCGGTCCCGCCGGATATTCTGTTAACTTCGTTAACCTGGGTTGTGTTTTCGTTCTTAGACATAGATAAAATTTTAAATGTGAATAGCCTCTGAGTGAGCAGCTGCTGCAGCTTCCATAATAGCTTCGCTCATTGTGGGGTGAGGGTGAATTGAATGTATA
>JAUYTH010000019.1 GCA_030695165.1 Bacteroidales bacterium | reverse complement strand
TCTCCTTAACTTCAAAATCTGCATCTGAGAGATCTACCGAAGTAGAGGCGCTTGTCCTGTGATCTCTTGCATTTCTTGCTGCTATCACTATGCTTTTTCCAGGCTCAAGTGGATAGGTTGTACCATTTCCGGGAAACTTGCAAATCTGTCTTGTATAGATGTGGTTCGGATGGTCCTTTGCAAGGTATGCAGCCGGTGTCACAGACTCTGCTAAAGCAAGGTATTTTCCATCCATAAAAATTATTTCATCTGAATTGTTGAAAATCTCTAAATAGGAGTCAACAGTATAGTTTCGGTTGGAGTTATCTTTGGTTCCGGAATAGTAGACTTTGGAGATTAATAGAGTTCTCATAATAAGCTTATCTAAAGCCAACTGAATATCTTTTTGTGTAAAAAGAGGGTAATTTGTCAAAGTGGCCTTCATCAATATAGTAGCTTTATCCTCAACAAGCTCCTGACTATTGATAAGCTTTTTATAGTCGGCACCGGTTATCTCCCAGCTTGTGTTGATTGTATACTCATCCGGGATAATCTCAGGGATTGTTAATACTCCATTTTGATCTGTTACAAATTTATATGTGGCATAAGGGCTTGTGAAAACTACCTCTTTTTCTGAATACTTTACTGCAGGCTTGAAATTAGAGGGGAGCTGGAAAGTTATTCTAAAATTCTGAACCTGTACCGGCTCCTCTCTGGTACAGCTTATTAATAGCAATACCATCAACAGAGTAAGTGAAGTTGAAATTAATCTTTTCATATCTCAATAGTTAAATTTTAACAAATAGTTCCATACCAAACGAGAAGGTCCCTCCATTTCTCTCCACCAAAGTAGATGAAAGGTTATTTGACTGATATGGAGTATAATAGAATATATTATTCACAAAGAAGGAGAATCCCAGAGATTTTGAGATATCCTTTGTTAATCTTGCATTAATTATCCAAAGTGGCTTATTGATGATTGCTTCTGTGTCTTTCGGATTTTTAATCTGATCTGCTAATGAGATCCCTTTAATAGTGTAGTTGGGGTCATCCAGCATTGCCTGAGTTATCTTATTGTATGAAAGATCGGTATCAATCCATCCTATTGGAGAGGAGTTCTGGTTTGTAGTAATTGAGTATGTGTACCAGATCATCTGACCGCTGAATGAAGCAACCATTTTCATTGAAGGTATGTGAGTTACAGCTCTGAGAAGTGTACTGAATCTTTTCTGAATACTTTTCTGAACTCCTGTTGGATACTCAAGTTTAAATGGAGGAGTATTGACACCCCCTTGACCATACACAGAAGATACCGGAATTCCAACCGGACTCGAGTAGTTTGGACCACTGTCCCAACTTGAGGTCTCCATATAGGCACCGCCTAAATGAAAAGTTGTTCTTATTGGTTTTATCTGCCCGAAATCAAAATCAAACTCTACACCTCTATCCAAATTAGCCTCTGTATTTCCAACTCTGCCTGTTGTTGTAAATACGGTGTCTACTCTGGCCGGATTACTCCAGTCTATTATTGGTTTCTCTCCGGGTTTTATTATCATACCCTGGTTTGCAGTATAGTAATTTGAGTAAAAAGTCAGAAACTCGGTTAAGTTTCCAAACCCGTTTGCCATATAATCTTTGTAAGCAACAATTGAGAAATTCATCTCATTGGG
>JAUYTH010000018.1 GCA_030695165.1 Bacteroidales bacterium | reverse complement strand
TCTCCTTATAATTGTAGTAAGGGACAACCGAAGAGGAGAGCTCCTCTCTCTCTTTTCTAATCTCTGCAACAGTCTTAAGAACCGGAAAATCTACAGGAGCAACCAGAGATTCATAGAGCCATGGACGACCCTTTTGATATTCATACCGAAATTTTCCTTTGTTGGGTATTACTAAAGCCAGTAGGATAACAACAAACGAAATGTTGATGTATATCCTCTGCTTTTTTATGAAGTTTAAATAATTCATCATCTTCTGCGATTACTCTCTATACAATGGAATATAAACAAAAATAGTCTATTTTTGACTAAACTTTTTAAAGATTTAAACTTATTTGTATGAAAACAATCATAAAAAAGCTGCTGCTTTTAGCAGTTTTAGTAGCAAGCGGCACAGCAAATGCACAGGAGCTCATTGTATTTGAGTCTTCACACCTAAAGTGCAACGATTCGGTCCTTGTCTTTACTCCGGCAAATTCAGCTCCGGGTGAAGCTACACCGGCTCTGTTTCTGCTTCACGGATGGAGCGGCAACTACAAAAACTGGAGAGATAAAACAGATATTCAAGCTTTTAGTGATAAATATGGCTTTATAATTATAACGCCTGATGGTTTTTATAACAGCTGGTATGTCAATAACATAGACCCCAACAAGATGCAGTGGAGAAAATTCTTTGATAGTGAGCTCTACCCGGCTATTATGAAAAAATATAGACTTGACCCAATGAGGAGCTTCATAACAGGGCTCAGTATGGGGGGACACGGTGCAATAAATGTCTTTCTTGACGACACTACCAGATTCCGTTCTGCCGGCAGTATGTCCGGAGTTCTAAACCTGCACGACACCAGGTTAAAGGAGGGTCAGATGACCGAAGTGCTTGGCCAATATACAAAGGAGAACACACTGTTCGACCAGAACTCTGCAATAAACAGGCTGGAAAGCATCAGAGGGACAAAAAAAGCTATGATAATCAGTTGCGGGGCACAGGATGGTCTGGCAAAGAGCAGTCGTGAATTCTCTGCAAAATGTGATCAGCTGGGAATTCCAAATATCCTTATTATGAGCCCCGGAGTACACAGTTGGCCATATTGGATCTTTGCTCTGGATCTCCATCTGTTTCTATTCTCAAAGATGCTGGGAACCTAAAGATTTATTAGATGAGAATAGCACTTATATCTGATATTCACGAAGATATCACCAGTCTTAAACGAGCGCTAAAAATTATTGATCGCGAGAGGTGCGATGAGATAATCTGTCTCGGAGATACTCTTGGGTATCCATATATGCGAGGAGGGTACGAGAAGAGCAGAGATTTGGCAGAGTGTATTAATATAATAAGGCAAAATTGCAGCACTGTATTACTTGGAAATCACGATCTGTTTCATCTGAAGAGATTACCAGAATTTTACAAAGGATTTGAATTTCCGGCTAACTGGTTTGATCTCTCCCAAGAGGAGCACACCATATTATCAAAACACAGAGTCTGGAACTATTCAGACGATCTCCCAATAATCCTGAGCGAGGGAGACAGGGAGTATCTGCTATCACTTCGTGAGTACTCATTAAAGGAGGTAAATAATAAAAATATCCTCTTTTCACACTCTATGTATCCTAACTTCACAGCCTATGTCTGTGCCTCTCGTCACGATACTGTTAGACTCAGAGAGCACTTCCAGTATATGAACGAGTCTGGAATTGAGATGAGCATTTGTGGTCATATGCATATGGAGGGGTTAGGAATAGCATATGAACTTCAAAAGAGCCTCTTCTCAAAACTCTTCCCAGGGTTCGTCTACTACTCTTATGGTGAAAGAATTATTAGAAACAGGCTGTGTTGCATAACCATTCCTGCAATTGCAGATAACAGCCAAGAGAATGGGCTTGCTATATTAAATATTACTAAAGAGTGTAATAATAATGTTTATTCCATAAATTCATTATCTTTGAACGCTAATCGTCGGTTTATTTTATGAACAAGCCAATCAGAATAGGTTTCTTTCTAAAAATAGTATTGCCTGCACTGTTGGCGCTTCTTCTCTTTATCCTCTCTCTATTTTTATTTGTAATCCCAACATTTGAACGAAATGCTATGGTTCAAAAGCAAACAATGCTCAGCGAACTTACCAGTACCACCTGGAGCATTCTTCAAAAGTACCATACAGATGAACTTAATGGAATTATGTCACTTGAGGAGGCTCAGAATAAAGCTAAAGCCGAAATTGAGACTCTTCGTTACGGAGTAGATGAAAAAGACTATTTCTGGATAACAGATATGGTACCCTATATGGTTATGCACCCATATGTTCACGAACTTACCGGAAAAGATCTGCATTTCTACGTAGACCCGGATGGTGTGAAGATCTTTATTGAGGCAGTAAAGATTGCCGAAAGCTCCGGAGAGGGTTTTATAAATTATAAATGGCAGATGAATGACGACTCAACTCAAATTGTCCCCAAGATGAGTTTTGTAAAGGCATTCAAACCCTGGAGCTGGATTATAGGTACCGGTATCTATCTGGATGATGTTCAGAAAGAGATCAGCACCCTTACCAGAAAAATTCTTTTGATACTTCTATTGATAACAATTGCGGTTTCTGCCATTATTTCATATATAGCACTACAGAGTTTTAGAATTGACAACCAACGCAGAGAGGCCCAGCTGCAACTTCTTGAGTCACGGGAGAAATACCGCTCCCTAATCGAATCCTCAACGGAGGGTATAGTACTGCTTCTCAACTTAAAGATCTCATACACGAACTCATTTATTCAGAACTGGCTTCAGTATTCCGGCAGTGAGCTTATTGAGATGGAGCTTAAGGAGCTCTTTTTCCTGAATGACTCTCCAGACTTCACATCAATAAACAACGAGTCCCGGTTTGAGGTTAAACTCAGACGCAAGGACGGTAAGCCTACCGAAGCTGTTTTGATGGTTATGCCTGTGAGCTTTGCAGATAAAGAGGGGCTGCTGCTTACTCTGCGTGACACGAATGATTATCACTCTGTTAAAAATGAACTTAAAGAGGTTAAAAGCCTTTTAGAGAATATGTCACTTCCACAGGAGCTCTCTCGTCTCTCTCTTGAAATTGCTTCCAAAGAGGTTTTAAACAGTCGGCCGGTTTTAGATTTCAAAACCCGGTTGGTAAGCTGCAGGGCAGACTCCTCCATTGTGCAGGCAATTGAGATAATGCAACAAAACGCGTGCGACTATATACTCCCCGCAATTGACGGATGCTACTTGGGTATTGTAACATACTCAGATATTATCTCCCGGGAGTCAAGCTCTAAAAGATACATAACGGATATAATGACTTCCCCTCTTATTTCGATTGGAGAGGACTCTACAATAGAGGAGGCTGTCTCTGCGATGGAGAGTAAAAAGATCTCCCACCTTGCGGTAACAAACTTCGCAGGTGATACAACAGGTGTTGTAGAGAAGAGAAATCTCTTCGGGTTTTTCTCAAACAGCCCCAACTACATATTAGAGAGTATTTCTCAAAGTAATACCGTAAAAGAGCTGGCGCAAATACGCAAAAAGATACCTCTTCTGGTAAAGCCTCTTCTGGATGGAGTAAGCAGCGCCTATACCATTAACCGGATGGTTTCCGAGTTCAACGATGCAATCACTCAAAAGATAATATCGAATTCAGTAAAAGAGCTTGGAGAACCACCTGTTCCATTTGCCTTTATATCTTTGGGAAGCGAGGGAAGAGAGGAGCTGGTCTTTAATTCCGATCAGGATAATGCTCTTCTTTATGCAGATGATCCTTCTGTTCCAAAGGAGAAAACCGATATCTACTTTGCAGCACTTTCAACAAAAATATGTAATAACCTGCACGAGTCCGGGCTAGAGCTCTGTTCCGGAGGTTATATGGCGAGTAACCCAAAATGGTGCACCCCTTTGAGCATATGGAAGGGATATTTCGAGGAGTGGATAGTCAACGCAGAGCCCGAGAATATTATGAATATCTCCGTCTTTTTCGATCTTCGGTTTATCTTTGGAGATAAAGATCTCTATCTGAAACTCGAAGATTATATCTTTGAGGTTCTGGAGGGAAGAAGTGCTTTTTTCTACTTTCTTGCTCAATCTGTTGCCAGCTTTAAGCCACCGGTCAATATATTCGGTAACATAGTTACTGAGTCTTCCAGAAAAAGCAGCGAGATGCTGGAGATAAAGAGAGCACTCACTGCTGTGGTAATGTTTGCCAGGATCTACGCTCTTCATAACAACATCCGTAAAAAGGGAACCATAGAGAGAGTATCTGCTCTCCAAATGGCAGGTATCTTAAGCAAAGAGACTGCAGATGAGGTGAGATACCACTTCAACTACCTTATGAGCCTTAGGATAAAACACCAAACAGATCAGATACTCCGGGGTGAGTTGCCGGATAATAACATACCTCCAAAGAGCCTTAGTGAGATGGAGAACTTGATTTTGAAGAAGGTATTCACACAGATGAATCACTACAACGAAATAGTTACAGCAACATTTATGAGTTCATACAAAACCTAATATTTATTAACCTAAATTATTTAAACAAAATGCACGGACCAGCAGCAAAACTTAGTAAAGATAACGCAACCTCGAAGAAGACTCGATTGGGCGTTATTCTTTTTTTATTCTATACACTTGTGTATGGAGGCTTTGTATTAATTGGCCTCGTAAATCCCGAAATTATGGGATTACACGTTATTGGCGCACAAAATCTTGCCATAGTCTATGGCTTCGGATTGATTGTGCTTGCCATAATTATGGGCTTTATCTACAATGCCATATGTACCAGAATGGAAAATAGGTTAAACAAATAAAAATTGAGGTATGATTTATAATGTATCAATTTGGGCAATTTTAATATTTGTAGCATTTGTTGCCACCGTTCTGGGCCTCTCATTCTTTTTTGCGAGAAAAACCAACTCTGCTGCCGGGTACTATGCTGCCGGCGGAAATATTCACTGGGGTGTAAACGGAATAGCCTTTGCCGGCGATTATCTCTCTGCTGCCTCTTTCTTAGGAATCTGTGGTATGATTGCCTACTCCGGATACGACGGATTCTTATACTCAATCGGATATCTGGCCGGATGGGTAGTTGCTCTGTTTATTGTGGCAGAGCCTATGAAACGTCTTGGTAAATACACCTTTACAGATGCTCTGGATGCCCGTTTTAACTCCAAAGCAATTAAGCTAACTGCAGCAATAAGTACTCTTGTTGTCTCAGTTTTTTATCTTATTCCTCAGATGGTTGGTGCAGGTGACCTGGTTGTCCCTCTGCTCGGCCTTCCTCATTGGGCCGGGGTGGTGATAGTGGGCTCAATAGTTATATTCATTGTAGCTACGGCAGGGATGACATCCACAACATATGTACAGTTTATAAAGGGTGCTCTGCTTATTATTTTCTCTACTATATTAACAATCTATATTTTAAACAATGGTTTTACTCTCAACCCGGGTAAGGATTACCATAAATTTGCAAAGATTGGTGTTGTAATTGAAGATAAAGCAATAACCGGGACAACAGATCCTGAGTATGTTTTTAAGGAGAGCTATACTGTAGCTAACGATTTTACCTTTGTCAAGACAGAGAAGGGTGGAGTTGACCAGTGGTTCAAACTCTCAAAAGACTCCTCATCTCTTGAGGAGGCCCTCTTCATTACAACTCTTGAGAATGGCACTAAACTCTATAACGGAGAGCCAAAATCTTCAGCTAAATTCTATCAGGTAGGCCATATGTCAAAAATTGTGGTTGATGGCGTTGAAGTAGATGAAACCGGTCCTTTGGGCCCGTTTGAATTCCTCTCAACAATGGAGAATACAGAAATTGTAAGGTTTACAAAAAAGGAGATCAAAGCTGCCGCAACAACGGTTTGGTATCAGGATGTTACCGATGGAAAGGATATGGTCAAGCCGGGGCTTCTGTTTAAATTATCTAAGTCAGCGGGAGCAACACCTTGGGACAGGGTGAACTTCGTATCACTTATGCTTGCACTGTTTTTGGGAACATCTGCACTGCCACACATCCTTATCAGGTACTACACAGTATCAAGCCAGAGGGCTGCAAGAAAATCTACAATTGTTGCTATCGCTGCAATCGGATTCTTCTATATTTTGACTCTGTATATGGGTCTTGGAGCATCAGTAAATGGAGTTATGGATGTTGAGAGCAGCAATATGTCCGGGCCACTGTTGGCAAAGTATTTTGGGATAGGAATATTCTCAATAATCTCTGCAATTGCGTTTGCCACTGTTCTGGGAACTGTGAGCGGTCTTATTGTTGCAACATCGGGAGCTATTGCCCACGATTTTATGGATAAGTATCTTAATATGAAGATGAACGATAAGCAAAAAGTTAAAGCCGGCAAACTTGCTGCTTTCGGAGTTGGACTCTTAGCAATTGCTTTGGGAATACTGTTTAAAGGGATGAATGTATCGTTTCTGGTAGGTCTCGCATTCTCAGTTGCGGCATCGGCCAACCTTCCTTCAATTCTCTTTTTGCTCTTCTGGAAAAAGACCACAGCAAAGGGTATTGCCTGGTCCATTGTTACCGGGATCCTCTCATCCGTAATTCTGATACTCTTCTCCCCTACTATGTACGAAAAGTATGGTTTGGCCAAGGCTGCTGCCCCATTTCCAATTGACAATCCGGGCATAATCTCTATTCCTCTTGCAGTTATCGTTCTTGTGGTAGTTTCTCTGCTATCCCAAAAGCACAACGCGACTAAGGTAGAGAATTATCACCTGGACGAAGAGAAATAACCTTTGTTGGCAGATTTTTAAAATACCCGGGCGTGAACTTAAAAATGCCCGGGTATTCTCTTTATAAAGCTGTAAGAGGCTCAATTGTTATGAGATCTTTATTTGGTAAAGCATTGTAGATAATATAGTCTCCACTAATATCGCTTGATTTTTTGTAAGAAAGAGTAAAGCCTCCCTGAGTGACACTAACCTCTCTCCACCCCTGAGGCAAATAGCTCTTAAGTGTGAGTGGATAGTTATACTTCTCTTTATCCAAATTGTGCTTAAGCCCTACGACAATTTTTTTCCCGGGGCTCATATCTTCACTTTCTGAGCTCTCCATTATTTGGGTAACAGATGAGGCGTCCCTTTGCCGGATATATTTAACAACATCCCGGAAGGTTGCAATCCAGATTCTGTTTTCGAAGCTTTTGATGTAGTTGAAAAATCCTCTTAACTCTGCAGAGCTCTTTGGTTCGTAGCCGATTCCGTCTACACCGTGAAAAGTAAGAACCAGCCACACATTTTCGTATGCCAGACAAGTGTCAACCCACGCATTCATTGCATTAAGCGAAGTGCTACTCTTAGGACCTCTTTGCCACTGAATATATTGCATCCCGGATTCCGATGGACTCTTTCTGCTCCAGCGGTTTATCTCCTCCAGATATCTTGCCGGCATCTTATTTCGAAGGGCTTCGTGGAATCTTCCGGCAAACTCCATTACACGAGGGTTTTCAATGCCGTGAGGAATCTCTGCAGAGAAGGCGTGACTCTCACCCAAATGCTTTACAATCTCCTCTCTGCTTTTCTCAATCTCATACCTCATATTGGGAAAATCGTAGATTCCAAGCTGCGGATGAGTTACTGAGTGGCTGCCAAACTCGTGTCCTGCAGTTGCTATCTGCTTAATCTCATTCCAGGAGATATCAACATCCGGGTTATCAAAATTGTTACCCGGAAGATCTAGTTTTAACATCCCTTTTGAAAATGCCGTAAAAGCTTTGTCAATCTCCCTACAGGCATCATCTGCCTTGCCCAGCTCAAACATATCGCCTGCTCTGGTGTGGTAAAGACGTGCCTCTGTGCTTTGCAGATACCTCACTGCGGCTGCCCGCTCAAACAGATTCTGCAGATTGGTCTTTATAGTTTTACTCTCCTCAACAATCTCACCTACATCTCTTCCAATAAACTCGCCCCTATACTCTGCTCCGGTAATATCCCCGGTAACAATATAAAATGTGGCGGGAAGCCCCATCTCATTCATTATCGGCAATGCAACCCGAAACTGGTTTATTGTTCCGCCGTCATATGTTATAGAAATTGCAGCTGTTTTTCCATCTTTCCACTTTAGCACCTCAGATTGCCCATAAGCATTTCCGGTATATATCAATGATAAAAGCAAGCAGCAACCTTGCCAAGCATATTGGGATATTATTGATTTCATGATTATTAGTATTAAATAAACTATTCTCAGAACCAAAATATTTTCAATAAATGTATGAAAAATAAATTTAATAACCTCGCCCCGTTTTCACCAAATGAGTGAATTGTGTAACTTCTACCGAAAATGTTGTAAAGAAAATTCCTTAATTCTTTACAACCTTTATTCGCCATAATGAAATAACTATTATTTATAACCTAATGAAAAAACTTGAGCACGAATTATCAATGAAGAGACTCCCGAAGTCTCCAACCGGAATTCAGGGATTCGATGAAATAACAGGAGGAGGAGTACCTAAAGGGAGGCCTACTCTGGTTTGTGGAGGTGCCGGTTGTGGTAAAACACTTTTTGCAATTGAGTTTCTTGTGCGTGGTGCAACTGAATTCAATGAACCGGGTGTTTTTATGTCATTTGAAGAGACAAATGAAGAGTTGACAATAAATGTTGCTTCACTTGGATTTGATCTTGAAGATCTGATCCGAAGAAAGAAACTAATTCTTGACCACGTACACATAGAACGCAGCGAAATAGAGGAGACCGGAGAGTACGATCTGGAGGCTCTTTTTATAAGGCTTGGTTATGCTATCGATTCTATTGGTGCAAAAAGAGTTGTTCTGGATACTATTGAATCTCTGTTTGCAGGTTTACCAAACCAATTGATTTTACGTGCAGAGTTAAGGCGTCTGTTTCGCTGGCTAAAAGTAAAAGGTGTAACTGCAATAATAACAGGAGAAAAGGGAGATGAGAAATTAACAAGACAGGGTCTTGAAGAGTATGTATCAGATTGTGTAATTATGCTTGATCATAGGGTAAATGAGCAAACATCTACAAGACGGCTTCGAATCGTGAAATATCGCGGTTCTATTCACGGTACAAATGAATATCCATTCTTAATAGATGAGACGGGCTTCTCCGTTTTGCCAGTAACCTCATTGGGATTGAAACACATTGTATCAAACGAAAGAGTCTCAAGCGGTATACCTGCACTTGATAAAATGCTTGAAGGGAAAGGTTATTATCGCGGAAGTACCGTGCTTGTATCCGGAACTGCAGGGGTAGGAAAAACAAGCATTGCAGCCCACTTTGCGGAGGCAGCTTGTAAACGGGGAGAGCGTGTACTCTACTTTTGTTTTGAAGAGTCGCCAAATCAGCTGATTCGCAATATGCTATCAATAGGTATAGATTTAGAGCCCTGGGTAGAGAAAGGAGTTTTACTATTCCACGCAACCCGTCCTACGCTTTATGGGCTGGAGATGCATTTAGCTGTTACTCACAAAGCGGTAAATGCCTTTAAGCCGGATATCGTTATTCTTGATCCAATAAACACTTTTGTCATTAGTGATAAAGAGTTTGAGATAAAAACAATGCTGATGCGAATTGTAGATTTTCTTAAGGCGAGACAAATTACAGCTCTTTTTACCAGTCTCACATCAAGTGAAGGGCCACTGGAGAGTTCTGAGGCCGGGATATCATCCCTTATTGACACCTGGATATTACTGCGTGACATAGAATTAAGTGGGGAGAGAAACAGAGGAATGTATGTTCTCAAATCACGGGGTATGGCAAACTCTAACCAAATTCGCGAATTTATGCTAACAGATCACGGAGTTGAATTACGAGAAGCCTATATTGGTTCAAAAGGGGTATTAACCGGTTCTGCACGCATTGCACAGGAGGCAAAAGAGAGTGCAGAACTCTTGATTCGCAAAAAAGATATTGAGCGAAAAAAACGGGAAATTGAACAAAAGCGAAACTCATTAAAAGCACAAATATCTGCCTTACATTTTCAATTTGAATCAGAAGAGTCAGAAGCTATTAAAATGATTGAGATTGAACAAGACCAAGTTAAACGTTTAAAACAGGACAAATTGGAAATGGCAGAGAGCAGGCACGCAGATAAAGAAAATATTAGTTCTAAAAATGCGAAAAAAAACAAATAACCTATGACAGTAAAAAAGGAGAATTCTGCAAAAAAAATCAAAGTGGAAAAACGGGTTGAGACTGCAAATGATTTGTGGGTGCTTCGTTTATATGTTGCCGGACAAACACCAAAAGCCCTCACAGCATTTAATAATTTAAAAAAAATATGTGAAGAGCAGTTAAATGGCGAATACTCAATTGAAGTAATTGACCTTTTGAGAAATCCACAGCTAGGAGCCGACGATCAGATTTTTGCTTTACCGACATTAGTAAGAAAGTTGCCGGTACCTGTTCGTAAAATCATCGGTGATCTCTCAAATACGGAGCGTGTTCTTGTTGGACTGGATTTATTGCCCGTTAATAATTTGTAAATTGAATAATAATCTTACATTATTATGAATAAGAAAGGAACAATAGTAAAAAACTGGCCAAAAGATCTCGAGCCAATTTTATCATCTCACGATAATGACAAGTATGTTTTACGCTTATATCTTACAGGATCTACTTGTCGTTCTGCCTTGGCCCTAACTAACCTGGAAAAGATTTGTGAAGAGTATCTCGAGGGAAGATATGAGCTGGAGGTGATAGACCTGTATCAAAACCCAAGCCTGGCAAAAGGCGACCAAATAATTGCAGCCCCGACTCTGATAAAAAAATTACCGCTTCCATTCAGGCGTATTATTGGAGATATGTCAAACAGAGAAAAAGTACTTTTAGGATTAGATCTCAGAGACAAACAAAATGAATAAAACAAGAGAACAACTCGTATTAGATAATGAGATATTAAAGACGCGCCTGTCTGATTATGAAGAGGCGATGTCTGCTATCCGAAACGGAGATGTAGATGCGATTATGGTCACCGGCAAGAATGGAGAGCAGGTATACTCTGTAAGCTCTGCCGAAACACCTTATCGTACTTTTATAGAACAGATGAGCGAAGGTGCTGTAACTCTAACTAAAGAGGGGGTTATCCTGTACTGTAATCCAAGGTTTGCAGAGATTATTCAGTCTCCCTATGAAAAGGTTATTGGCTCATCTATAAATCGTTACATAACACCGGATGATAACTCAAAATTGACTGTTTTTCTTTCTCAACTAACTCATAAAAAGCACGATGTGATTATTGTCTCTCTGAATAAAAAAACGCAGTACCTCAGACTTTCAATTCACCTTTTGCCACCATATCTGCAAGGTGAAAATTACATACTAATCGCAACTGATATTTCTGACCTTAAGAAAAAAGAGGTTGAATTAAATGAGACTATCGGAAAGCTTGTAAATATGATAAATGCTTTGCGTGCACTGCGAATTGAGAATGTTAACGAAACTCTGGATATAGAAGGGAAAAAAAATCTACTGGAGATTGCAAATGACAAACTATATAAAGAGATCTGCAAACTTAATAAGTTAGTCGATACATTGAAATTACAAGCAAAAAGATGAGACTAAAAAAGATCAAACAACCAGAGCGAGAGTTAACTTTAGCCAACAAGGAGCTTGTTTTTCAAAACAGAGAGAAGGAAAAACGTGCCGCAGAGTTAATAATTGCTAATAAGGAGCTTCTCTTTCAAAACGAAGAGAAGGAGAAACGTGCTGCAGAACTTGATATAGCAAACAAAGAACTTGCATATCAAAACAATGAAAAGGAGAATCGTGCTGCCGAGTTAATCATAGCAAATAAAGAGCTTGCTTTTCAAAATGATGAAAAGGGTAAACGCGCTGCCGAATTGATACTTGCCAACGAAGAGCTTCTCTACCAAAATAGGGAGAAAGAGAAGCGAGCAGCAGAATTAATCGTTGCAAATAGAGAACTGCTCTTTCAAAACAATGAGAAGGAAAAACGCGCCGCAGAGCTGGTGATTGCAAATAACGAGCTCTCATTTCAAAATAATGAAAAGGAGAAACGTGCAGCAGAACTGGTGATTGCAAATAAAGAGCTCTCATTTCAAAATAATGAAAAGGAGAAGCGTGATGCAGAGTTAATGCTTGCCAATGAAGAACTTCTATTCCAAAACAGAGAGAAAGAGAAGCGGGCTGCTGAATTGATTATTGCAAATAAGAAACTTCTTTTTCAGAACAAAGAGAAGGAGAAACGAGCTGCAGAACTGGTCATTGCAAACAAAGAACTTGCATTTCAGAACAAAGAGAAAGAGAAGCGGGCTGCAGAACTGGTCATTGCAAACGATGAACTTGCATTTCAAAACAATGAGAAAGAGAAACGTGCTGCAGAACTAATAATTGCAAAAGATCAGGCAGAACAGAGCGACCGTCTCAAAACAGCATTTTTAGCAAATATGTCACACGAAATAAGAACTCCAATGAACGGTGTTTTAGGTTTTGCCAGTCTATTGAAAGAGGCAGATCTTACCGGAGAAGAACAACAGGAGTATATTAAGCTTATCGAACAAAGTGGAATTCGTATGCTCAATATTATCAATGATATAATTGATATCTCTAAAATTGAGTCAGGTCTGATGGAGGTTCGTTTTAAGGGCTCGAACATAAATGAACAGATTGACTATATCTATACTTTCTTCAAACCTGAGTTGGAGAGAAGAAAGATTCAGTTTTCTATGAAAAAACCATTGCAGGAAAAAGAGGCATGTATAATTACAGACCGTGAGAAAATGTATGCCATTCTTACCAATCTTGTTAAAAATGCAATAAAATTTACTAATGAAGGATCTATAAAATTTGGATACAATCTAAAAAAAGAGAATCAAGCTAAAGTGCTTGAGTTTTTTATCAAAGATACAGGAATTGGTGTTCCAAAAGAGAAATTAGAGGCCATCTTCGAACGTTTTATTCAGGCAGATATTGCAGATTTAAGGGCTAATCAGGGTACAGGGTTAGGCCTCTCTATCTCTAAAGCATTTGTGGAGTTAATGGGTGGAAAAATATGGGTAAAAAGTAAAGAGGGAACAGGATCTACATTTTATTTTACCACACCATACAATCTTCATATGCAAACAAATACAGGTATTGAATCTTTTATCCAGGATACCGTTAGAGCAAATGTAGAAATTAAAAAACTTAGAGTTTTAATTGTTGAAGATGACAAAACCAGCGACCTATTCTTGACTACTATGCTCAGAAAAGTAAGCAATGCAGTTTTGCACGCAGAGACCGGGACTAAAGCCGTAAAGACTTGCCGGGAAAATCCGGATCTAGACCTGATTCTGATGGACATCAAAATGCCGGATATGAATGGTTACGAAGCTACCCGTCAAATACGCCAATTTAATAAAGATATAATAATTATTGCTCAAACAGCTTTTGCTCAAACCTACGACAGAATTAAAGCATTAGAGGCAGGATGTAATGATCATATTGCAAAACCCATCATCAAAGAGACATTTCTGCCACTGATCCAAAAATATTTTAACTCAAATCCATAGAAATATCTTTCCCGAGTAAAGAATCTGCACTATTATCCTTTGCGATGGTTGAGGTTTGTGAAAAATATTTATATTTGATTTAAACAGCCTCTTAACTGCATTAGCGATGGCTCAAATAATCAAACTCCTTAAGATATCTTAAAATAAATGAAAACTTTTTTGAAAATATTGGACATAGTAAGAATTGCTATAGTGTCCATATCAATCTATTTTGGTTACTCGATTGGTTTTGCCAATGGTTACGACCCCATAGCACAACTCCACTTTATGATTCCATTAATAATCTTTGCAATAGCAGGTATCTCCGGTCTGGAGGGGCTGCTGTTTGCCAAAAAATCTGCAGAACTGAAAGGATTTGAGGTTGGGAGCAACTATCAGAGACAATCTGCAATTGCACTTCTCTCTTATGCAGTTATAGCTATTATGGTATATTTCTTAAATTGGGGTATAAAGGCAGAGCTCACCATTTTATTCACTTTTATCTTCTTCTTTATATTCTCCGGCCTCAATCACGC
>JAUYTH010000008.1 GCA_030695165.1 Bacteroidales bacterium | reverse complement strand
TATGGATAAGGATATTGTAGGAAGCGCATTTGGCGGTACATCTCTGGGTTCTACAGTTCTAAAAATAGGAGAACCTGTAGGTCTTATTTACGGATACAGAATAGCAGGAATTATGAGTGACCCGAAAGAGGCATTGTTAATCAGTCAAAAAGAGGTAGGTAACTTTGCCGGATATGGTAGATACTACTATAAAGATTTAAATGCCGATGGCAAAATTGATGCTCTCTATGACAGAGAGGTTATTGGAAAGACACAACCCGATTTCTATGGTGGATTCAATATAGATTTCCGTTACAAAAGGTTAACTGCCCGAATGATGGGTAAATTCTCATATGGTGCTCAAAAGCTTTGGTCAGGAATGAGCGATCAGTTTCACTCAAATCTCTACAACCCTTCCAATACTCTTGAATACTCTCTGTATGGATGGACTCCATCTTACCCAAATACTAATTTGCAAAGATTTGGAGCAGGATGGGAGAAGGGTATAGCTGACAACTATATTTTTGATGCATCTTACCTGAAAATTACCGATTTTACCATAGGTTACGATCTGCCGTCAAATTTTGTAACAAAAATGGGATTAAGCAGTGTGAATATATACGGTGCTGTTAATAATGTAATTACATTTACTTCTTACCCGGGTACTAATGTAGAGGCATCTACTACTGCAACAATCAGTGGTGGTGCGCTGGATAGCTCGGTATATCCTCTTTCGAGGACATTCACTTTAGGATTAAAATTTATGTTCAGATAAAAAATTATATGATGAAAAAATTATTTTTTATAATTACGATAATTGGTTTGTCAGTATCCTCATGTAATAAGATACTGGACGAACAGGTTCCTGCTCACAAAAATGTGGACTACAACGTAATCTCAGACCAGAAGACTGCGGAGACAGCTTTGGTTGGAGTCTACTCATATCTTGCCGGAGGTTACCAATGGGAGTGGCACTATGGTCTTGACTTTAGCCACCTGTGTGGTACAACACGAGGCTCTGGAAGCTCGTCGGGAGGCTTGGAAGCCGGATATGAAGGTGAACTTATTTTCAATACAATGCGCCCCGACGGATCTTATGGTTCAAAGTGGCAAGCAGCATACAGAATGATCAATGCTGCTAACTGGGTTTTAAAACTAATTGAAGATGTGGACGAATCACTCTTTACCGCAGACAAGAAGCAGCAGATAATTGCCGAGACAAGATTTATGAGATTCTTTGCAAACTTCTTTCTGTTCAGAAATTACTCTTACTTCTTTGATATAAACTCCGAATACGGATTGTTGTACAGAGATGAACCGGTCAATTTGACAAATTTTAGAGTTGCCAGATTAAATGTGAAAGATAGTTATGATAAACTAATTGAAGATCTTGACTATTGCATTGCAAACGGGCCGGAATTCACTACTGTTTACAGAGCTTCTAAACAAACGGCAAAAGCTTTTAAAGCTAAACTTCTTGCAATGAGAGGTACACAGGCAGACTGGAATACGGTTATTTCATTGACAAACGAGGTTATTACTTCGGGTAAGTTTGCTATGGAGAGTGACCACTATTCAATTTTCAAGAAGAGAAATGCATCTAAAGAGGTTATTTTCAGTTTGTTTATATCTCCCAACACAGTAGCATCCAATCTTGGAGTAGTACGTGCCAGGACTCAAAATTATTACAGAGCAACAGATTTTCTAAAGAGCCTTTCAAATATAGGTACTCAATACAATAAAGCAATTAACGATACAATTGATTATTATACAGCTTCTACTAATACAATTTCTAAAAATTATGGAGCAGCAGGTAAAATTGCATCATATGGATTAACAGATGCCGAACTTGTTGCAAATTCTGCCTACATATACTTACGACTTGGCGAGATGCAGGTATTAAAAGCTGAAGCAATTGCAAGAACAACAGGTAGTGTTACAGACGTTTTAGGCATACTAAATCCGTTACTTGTAAGAGCAAAAGATACTCCGTTCACCGAGCAGCAGATTGTTGGAAACGAAGCTTTGTTAAATTTTGTTTACCTGGTGTTATTAAAAGAGTTAGCCCTTGAAAGCGGAATTGATTACGAAGCAAGTCTCAGGTTCAAAGATTCAAACGGTTTGCCAAAAATCATTGGACAAAAGCAAAATTTAACCACTATAGATGATATTAAGAAATGCGTAAAACCAATTCACGTTAACGAGATAGTAGTTAATGAGCTATGCAAACAAAACCCGGGTTATTAATATCAAAAAAGTAATATTAAAAAGTTATGAATACAAAATATTTAAAAATATTAATAGTATTAATATCAACCCTTACACTATTCAGTTCGTGTAAGAAGGATGATATCTTTGGTCCCGGTCTTCCATCGGGCAGACTGAGCGGATTTATAAAATCTGAATCTACAAACCAGCCGGTCAAAGATATCTATATAATAGTTACTGACACGATCAGTAAATCTATGTATCTTACATACAGCAAGGTAGATGGTAGTTTCACTGTTTCGCGTCTTGCTACCGGCAAATATAAGATTGTACCGACTAACGATTCCCTCTATTGCCCAACCGAGATTATTGTTGATGTAACCAATCCTAACAATACAATTGTGCCGGACATACTTATCAAACCTACACAGATTCCGGTTGTAACTATTAATCCTGTAACATCTATTGTTGCTCTAACAAAAACATCAATGCAGTTAAAGGCATTTGTAAATCACGGTTTTTCAACAGTAATAACCCGGGGTTTCAAATATCTTAAAACAAGTGATACAAGAGATGTAACTCTCTCAGGAACAACTAAAAATATCACAACAGCTAGTGACCCTTGGACACTTAATGAATATACTACAACTATAACTTCTACAGTTACAGCTAATACCGAATTCAAAGTTGTTGCTTATGTTACCTATTACAGAGGTCTGACATCAACAGGAGCAAGAAAAGTAAACACTGTTTACTCAAACACGATAATTATTAAAACTCCTGCTATTTAGTACATGATGTAATAGATTGATGATTAGATAATCGCATTTGTAGAGGACCCTGGGAATTAGTATCCTTAAAGAAAACTTAAATGTTTTTTCTATGAGATATAATCCTGGGGTCTGGTACAAAAATAGTGAAACTTGCCTGTTAATAATCAGCAATCTTCTATGTAAAGTACTTAGAAATAATTATTAAAAAACTCGTATATTATTGTCAAATAATCATATAAACACATTAAAACGATATGAAATTTTTTTTAAACATTATTTGCACAACATTTCTGGTATTCATATTCACATTTAGCATTGCCTCATCTCAAAATTCAGTAAAAATTAAAAAAGAGGCACTAAATGTACTCTATGTCTGGGGATCGGCAGACGTTTCGCCTTATGCTGCCAAAAAACCTACCCCTGAAGAGAAGGAGGCATCGGTTCTTAAAAGGATGAAATCGTTTGAGACCCTTCTCAAAAGCTATTTTACCGATGTCACCGTCATAAGGGATAAAGAGTATAAAGAGTCATTATCAAAGAATTTCGATGTAACAATACTGGATGGTACTCCTCTTGTAAGGGTTCCCATCTATACAGAAAAAGATGATAAAGGAAACATTACTGTATACAAAAATGCAGGTTACATCAGCGAGGATTTTGACAAACCTATGCTTACAATAGCTGAGGTCTCAAACAATATTGGCAGGAGAATAGGGTTAAAACTCGATTGGTACTGCCTGTGTCTGGATGCATATGCTTATGGTATTAATAAGAGTCATCCGATTTTTAATGGGCCTTTTTCAGTAAAACTTACTATAGAAGAGCTACCAACTCCAAAGGACGCACTTGCATTTCAAAAATATTACAAAGAGATAATTCCACCGACACAAAAGATGTGGCTGGTTCAGACACAAGGATTTATGACAAATCCAGGTTTCAGAATAGGAATGGTCTGCCGCCCATGGGGTTTTGGAGATTCGCCTGAAACAGAAGTAATCTCCGGTGGTGTCAGTCAAAAATCACCAGATGCCATTGCAATAGGACGACATGGTAATTTTTTCCATTGGGGTTTTTCCGCATCTCCAGCATATATGACAGAAGAGGCCAAAATAGTCTTTGCAAATGCCGTTGCATATACAGCAACTCTTAAGGGTGAAAGAGTTATCTCACGCAAGTATGATGACAGAAAAAAAACCAGGTACGAAATGGGTTTTGTCAATGCCAGGGCAGATGAAGATTCGGCAATGCAGGCAAATCTTCAATATCTCTATAACGATAAACAGTCAAGAGCTGGTCTTAGTGTAGATGCCGATGCAAAAGTTCTGGGCATTGCAAACAATAATAATGCAATACTGGACAAAGCAATCTCAATGCTAGAGAAGGGGGAAAACAAAGATCTTGCCCAAAGAATACTGGACAGATACACACTAGCCACCTTCAAGAC
This sequence comes from Bacteroidales bacterium, assembly GCA_030695165.1. Classification (GTDB taxonomy): domain Bacteria; phylum Bacteroidota; class Bacteroidia; order Bacteroidales; family UBA932; genus Bact-08. Next base: position 1,310 of record JAUYTH010000008.1, on the reverse strand, counting down.
TCCCGGACAGTGGAGGGAGTGGTATGAAAAGTACAAGAATATGATGTTCTTCTCTGAATCAGGTGGTTTTTATTTTCTTATAAATTCGAAAGAGAAAGGCGTATACGGAAACGACTACTCACTTATGCAGATAGAACGTGCCGGCAGAGACATAGTTGTAGAAGCCACAAATAACTTAAATCCTGTAAATGTGTCAACAAAGCTTGTAAGGTTGGAAAGCGGAGAGTTGGCAGCTATCGCCAGAGTGAAAATTGAAAAAGGGTTTCATATCTATGCCAGGGTGTCTGAAAAGGAGCCATACATCAATACCGAAGTGTTGTTTGATTCAGCAGAGGGATTTGTCAAGTGTTCAGAAATGGGCATGCCGGCAAGTTCAAAATATGGAGAAAATGGCACATTCATATATGAGGGAGATATACTGTTTTATCAGAAGTTCCTTGGTACGGGCAAAGAGGAGTTTAAGTTAAAATTCTCCTATCAGTGCTGCGACGATCAGATATGTTTTCCTCCTGTTGAAAAGGAATTTTTTGTTATGTATAAATAAAAAAAGTTTAGTACAGGACATTTTTACATCAGTTTCTTCAACAGGAGAAAATTGATGTTTTGCTAAAAGAGGCAGGACTTTCACATCCCAAAAATTCTATGGAGAGAAAAAATAGGGATTTATAATCTTATTTTTTTATGAACAACTGTTTGGACATACTGAACAAACAGTTGTTTTTTTCTCTAAAAAATGACTATTTTTGGGCTGCAATTCTAAGATCATTATGAGAAAAATAAAATATATAGCACCTCTGCTCATTCTTGCCATTTCGTCCCTTTTTATATCGTGTGAAAAAAATCCCTTCTCAGGGTCTGAGTTCAGGAGGGTAGTTGTTTTGTATATGGCTGCAAATAACAATCTTAGCAGCTTTGCGGAGCACAACATCTCAACAATAAAAGATGGATTTGTACCGGATAAACAGAGCAAAGATATCCTGGTGGTCTATGTCCACCTTCCAAACAAAGATCCAAAACTTGTAAGAGTCTATAAAGAGAGCGATGGTGTTGTTCTTGAGGATATTGTAGCTACATATACAGACCAGAACTCTGCAAACGGAGATGTTCTCAAGGCAGTATTAAATAAAATCAAGGTGATCTTCCCTGCCAAAGAGTATGGATTGATACTTTGGTCTCACGCAACAGGGTGGCTACCACAAGGGTACTTTAACACCTCTGTAAACCAGGGGGCTTTTTATGAAGACCCCTACAAAGATATTGTTAAGAGCTTTGGAGAGGACAGAGGGGTAGAGATGGAGGTTAAGGAGCTT
>JAUYTH010000368.1 GCA_030695165.1 Bacteroidales bacterium | reverse complement strand
AACCGAGGCAGAATATGAAACCCTGTGTGCTAACTACGATCTCTCTCAAAGTCCCCTCAAAGATATTGTTAAACCATATACCATAATTGAGAGAGGTGGTAAAAAAATAGGAATCATTGGGGTAATGCTGGAGCTCAAGGGGTATGTGCCGGAAAGCGCAAGGGCGGGTATTACCTATAAAAATCCGGTAAGTATTGTAAATAAACTTGCCAAGACTCTTCGAAAAAGAGAGAAATGCGACCTGATAATCGTTTTAAGCCACCTAGGCTACGACAACGGATCAAAGGAGAATCCTTCTGATTTGGATTTGGCTGCAAGAACCCGTAATGTAGATATAATAATAGGGGGCCACTCCCATACATTTCTGGAGCAGCCCACTATAGTTAAAAACTTATCCGGTAAAGGGGTAATCGTCAATCAGACAGGCGCACTTGGCGTCTATGTGGGGAGGATTGACATCACTTTTTAGGTTCCGTATATTTATATCGCTTAATTTTATGGGTAGCAGTCTTCTCAAATTGCTCCGGGTGGTCGTGTACAGAAGATATCTTTGAGAACTTATTTACGCGTGAGTTTACATACTCCGAGATCTCTTTTTTTATCTGCTCCAACTTCTCATTGAAAGCTTTGATAATCTCTTCTCTCTTCTCATCATAGCTATGTATCAGCTCATCTTTGGTTTTACTAAACTCCTCTCTCTTCTCCTCAAAGCTCTTTGAAATATTCTCTTTTGTCTCGTAGTATGCTGCTATTGCCTCCTCTTTTGCCTCTTTGAGAGCTTTTATCCTCTCCGGATTGAGATAGACTCTTGCCACCAGCTTTCCCTTACTCTCTGTAACCACAGATTCGGAAACCATCCAGTGACCATTTATAATGGATTCGATCTCTTCCGGATATATATTCTCACCGCTAGGGCCGAGAATCATATTACTTACACGCCCCTTTATATATAGCCGGCCCTCTTTATCTATGATTCCAAGATCTTTTGTTCTGAACCAACCATCTGAAGTAAAAGCCTGCTCGGTTGCTTCGGGATTTTTATAGTACCCAACCATTACATTTGGCCCTTTTGCCACAATCTCACCCTCTCCTGTCTCGGGATTCGGATTATCAATCCTTAATGTAACTCCGTGCACAGCGGGTCCTGTAGATTGCCATTTAACATTATCCGGAATTGCTCCGGCCAGTAGTGGTGATGTCTCGGTTAAGCCGTAGCCGATTGCATAAGGGAATTTCGCTTCAAAAAGAAATCTCTCAACCACTCCGTCAAGTTTAGCACCTCCAATCCCAAAGAATCTCAACTTTCCTCCAAATGTCTCCATAAGTTTTTTACCAGCAACCCTGTTTAGAAGTTTTCTGCCAGGTGTGGTTTTATAGAGTGCCCTGGTTATAGGGCTGGCATTGAACTTTGGAAGTACAGTGTTTTTATAGATCTTCTCTATAATCATTGGTACACTTAAAATTGTAGTAGGCCTAACATCCTTAAGAGCCTTAAGCAAGATTGTAGGGGTAGGGGCCTTCTCAATATAGTAAACAGACGAACCGCTAACCATTGGAAGCATCATACATAAGCTGCACTCAAGTGTATGAGAGAGAGGAAGCAGAGAGAGCCACACATCCCACTCAAAACCCGGCCTTAAAAGAGATGCAGAGTATAAGTGAGAACTTAGGTTCTTTTGAGTCAGCATAACCCCTTTTGAATTCCCGGTGGTACCGGATGTGTAGATTATTGAAGCAAGATCTTCCTCCTTTGGAGGGATCATCTCACCTCTTACCGGATTATCTTTCGCTTTCAAAACCTCTAAAGTATCAAGAATCACAACAACATTCATCTTGTCGATCAGATCCTGAGGAACTTTATAAAGCAATCTGTTAGAGACAAACAGAGCATTTGACTCGGAGTGCTCAATCACATTACGAATCTCAAATTCAGAGAAATCGGGTAGCATTGGGACTGCAATCCTGCCAAATGCGGTTGCAGAAAAATAGGCTACAGGCCAGTTAGGCATATTCTGGCTAAGAATTCCAATTTTATCACCCGGCATAATTCCATTAGCGGTTAAAATCTCAGACACCTTCTCCGTTTTGTCTCCAAATTGTTCGTAGGTGTAAGAATCTCCATTGATATATGAAAAGCAGGTGTTGTTCTTGAAATTTGTTGTACTATAAGTAAATAGCTCTCTTAAAGTACTGAATTCAGGTATATTTCCCATTTTATAAAATTAAACATTAGTGTAAATATAACAATAATCATTCCAAATCATTTCCGGGTGTAAAATTCCTGGGATGTTTTCCTACAACTCCCTTATCTTTATACCATTGTCGAATTCTTTTAAGATCTGCAACAGGGTCATCCGTAAGTTCAATTTTTTCACCTCTGCCAACCTCCTTTTTGCCCCAGTCAAAATATCCTAAGTATACAGGAATACCGGCAGCTTTCGCTATTGTGTGAAACCCTGCTTTCCATCTCTGAGTTGGCTTTCTGGTACCCTCAGGAGCAATTGCAAGGTGGAGTATCTCTCTGGTACGAAACTCCTCAATAAGTTGAAGGGTTGTAGATGCCCCTTTTTTTCTGTCAACCGGAACTCCCCCCATTGCCCGGACAATAGGACCCAGTGGCCCCCAAAAAAGGCTCTTCTTTACCATTACGCTGGCAGTTCTTCCCATAGAGTTATAGTAAAGGAAGGAGATTACAAAGTCCCAGCTTGAGGTGTGAGGAACACCCAGAATAATACATTTTGGCTCAGGAACAGGTGATTCCATTGTTTTCCAACCCATTACCCAAAGCAGAAATCTTGAGATATACTTCATTATATTTTGCTTATTAAAAATGTAAAGTTAGGAATAATCGGCACTTTTTAAATGAAGAGAGACATATTTGCCTCCTCACTTCTCTCCAGATAGGTTGCCACCCCTGCAAAGTTAACACCATCCATTAACTCCTGCTCCTGGATACCCATAACCTCCATACTCATTTTACACGCTATGAACTCTATTCCGTTCTCTTTAGCCTGTTCTATTAGGGATTCAAGAGAGTCTATCCTCTTTTTGCGCATAATCATTCTCATCGCAGCCCCTCCAATTCCAAACATATTCATTTTTGACAATCTCAGAGAGGATGAGCCTCTAGGTAACAGAAATCTGAACAACTTCCCTGTAAAATCTTTCTCAGTTTTCCCCGGATTTGCTCTCTTGATCACATTCAAGCCCCAGAATGTAAAGAACATTGTCACTTTCTTACCCATTGAGACAGCACCGTTTGCAATAACAAAAGCGGCAAGGGCTTTATCCATATCGTCGCTGAATACTACTATGGTCTTGTTGTCTGAGGTTATGCCTGAGGCGTATCTGCAGGAAGAGGCTATTTCACCCTTTTCAATTCGGGCAGTAATAACCCCCTTTGAGCTCTCAACAGAGATCAGTTTGGCACCTGTAATATTACACCAGGATGCCACATCTTTCCCGAATGCCTGGTCTGTTGCTTTGATCTCAAGTCTCTCGCCCGTACTTAGGGTATCATAACTCTTTTTCAACTGCATTATTGGACCAGGGCACTGTAATCCGCAGGCATCCACAAGCAGGGCACTCTTATTATCTTCATCTGCGAGAAGATCGTCTGAGCCGATACGTCCTGCAAAATATTGTTTAACTGACACATTCTCGGTTGCAATCGAG
>JAUYTH010000367.1 GCA_030695165.1 Bacteroidales bacterium | reverse complement strand
AGGTCTCCAATCTGGAGAGCCGAATTCACAAAAGGCAGCAAATACTAGAAGAGTTTGCTTTAAAGACAATAAAACACCCAATCGACCAGTTTCTCTCATTCGACAAGGAGCTTCCGGAAGATATGGTTATCTACAGATATTTTGATAACAACCTTCACTCCTGGGCCAATCAACTCCCCATATCTAATGACGATATTGACCTCTTTACATTCGGCTACACTCTTAACCACCTTAACAGTACCGTGGTTACAAATACACCTTTGGCATATCTGGGATTTACGGAGCAGTATGTGAGTCTTGGATCTGCCTGGTATATCGTTAATATCTATTCAAAAAACAATCAAACTGTTATCACTGCTCTACTGGTTCAGACCGACTATCCAACCGAGAACACTATACTGAACAACAAAATTAACCCCAATTTTTCACTCAGAAGACAATTCTCGATAGTACCTGTTACATTTGACGAGTCCTATATTGTTCACGGCAAAGATGGAGGTGTCCTCTTTTCGGTGATTAAAAATTTACCTGTTAAATCTTCACAGGCAGGAATAGTCCTAAGGTGGTTTGCAATTCTTTTTGCAATAGTTGCCCTATTCTCAAACCTTCAGAACAAAAGAGGGATAAAAGAGTTTTTCTCAATAGCGGCAGGTCTTGTAATTGTAAGACTTGTAGCTCTTTATCAGTCAAGACAAATGCAAGGAGAGATGGAGATATTCTCACCCAACCTATATGCAGATTTTGGGCTTTTCAACTCACTGGCAGATCTTCTTATCAACAATGTGCTAATCTATCTGCTAATGATGGCTCTATTTATGGTAAGGAAAAGCATCGCACTTGCAGTAATGAAGGCCAACTCAACCAAGAGAGCATTTTTAAGTGGAATCTTTTTTTTAATCCCACTTCTTCTTATTCCGTATATACATTTCAGTATGAGATCTCTTATCCTTAACTCCAATATAGTAATGGAGTTATACAAGATTGACGGGATCTCTATATACTCATTCCTTGTCTATATAAGCTATGGATTGCTCTTTATGGCTCTGCTCTTCTCCCTGCAATTGTTACGGCCGTTTCACAGGAGAGAGCGACGCTACTCATTTTTTAACAAGAAGCCTCTCGCAATATTGATAATCCTTATTTCGCTATATACGCTTTTCACAGTTAGTATTTACGGATACAGTAAGGAGTTTAACAGAAACAGAGTTTGGACTACTAAGATGTCTGTTGAGAGGGATCTCAATATGGAGCTTCAACTTAAGGGATTGGAGAAAAATATAGTTAATGATCAGATTATTGGAATGTGGGTTAGTATAGACCAAAATTTGCAGATTATTAATAACCAACTCACCGAGGCCTACTTCTGGAATATTCTTCAGAGATACGATATGAGGCTCACAGTATGCAAGAGCAATACGATGATGATCTCGGATATTCTGGATATGAATGCTCCTCAGGTTCACTGTAATACCTTTTTTGACAGAGAGATATATCAATATGGAATGCAGCTGGGAGAGAATTCCCGATTCTACTTTATGAATAATTATAATGGGAGAATCAGCTATATGGGAGTCTTCACCTATATAAGCTTTGGGGAGGAGGTTAGGCTATACATAGAGCTGGACAGTAAATTTCTTCGCGAATCTATTGGTTATCCAGATCTGCTGCTGGATCACAAGAAGATAGAAAATTATAATCTCCCTTCGGGCTATTCATATGCAAAGTACCTCAATAACCGTCTGGTGACCTACTCAGGTGAGTATAACTATCCAATCTCAACTCAAAAAGAGTATGAGCCTGGTTACAGCGTTAATAAGAGAGACGGGTATATTCATTTTGTAAATAATATATCCCCGGAAAATCTTATAATAATATCCAGACAGGAGAGAAATATATTCCCATATATTGTCTCCTTCTCATACCTTATGCTCTTCTTCTCGTTTATGATATTATCTCTTATTGGTATCAGACAGAAGAGCTATCTGCTCTCTATACCGAGAAACTCATTTCGCTGGAAAATATCGGTCCTTATTATATCGTCATTGGTTTTTGCTCTTCTGGCAATGGGTGCCGGAAGTATATGGTTCTCTGTAAGGTATTTCGAAGAGAACAACCGAGAGCAGATGGAGGAGAAGATATCTTCCGTACAGAGCGCACTCTCTGCTTACAGTAAATTTGCTCAACGTTTTAATGACCCTCAGTTTAATAGTTATAAGCTGATGGAGGCTATGAACAGCCTCTCCAACTCTGCACAGATAGATATTAATGTATACCGCTCAGACGGACTCCTGCTTAAAACAACCAGGTCCGAGATATTTGACCGCTATCTGTTGGGATACAGAATGAACCCGCAAGCCTATAAAGAGATTGTGTTCAGTAATAAGAAGCAGTTTGTCAATAAGGAGAAGATTGGAGATCTCACCTACTACTCACTATACGCTCCGCTCTTTAATTTGGACGGCAATCTTATAGCAATATTAAATATACCATACTTCTCCCGGCAGAGTGATTTCCGAAAAGATGCATCCTCAATTATCGCAGCGATAATAAATATATATCTGCTTCTGCTGCTTGCAGCCGTTTTCGGAGGTGTGGCACTCTCCAACTCCATATCCAAACCTCTTGCCGAAATCAGTCGTAAAATGGAGCTGCTGGATATATCCCAGCAACCGGAGCATATCAACTATACCAACCGCGATGAGCTTGGGATATTGGTTGTTGCCTACAATAAGATGGTGGATGATGTAAATGAGAGTACCAGAAGGTTGGCTGCAGGCGAAAGGGAACAGGCCTGGAGAGAGATGGCACGGCAGATTGCTCACGAAATAAAGAATCCTCTCACCCCAATGAGACTTAGTATACAGCACCTGATGAGGCTCAAAGAGCAGGGAGTTAAAGATTGGCCAAACAGATTTGACTCTTTGGCAAACTCGCTCATTGAGCAGATAGATATACTTTCTGATGCAGCAGGCGAGTTCTCAAGCTTCTCGAGATTCTACTCGGAGGAGCTTACCAGATTTGATCTGAACACCCTTATAAGAGAGCAGCTGATTCTTTTCAATACCAGAGATAACATTGTTCTTTCACTGGAGAGTAGAACAAAGGATGCATTTGTAATTGCCCGCAGAACCCAGCTGACCAGAGTTTTTGTAAACCTCTTCTCAAATGCGGTTCAGGCCGTAGAGCAGCAGGAGGATGGAGGCAGTATAATTATTACTGTTGACAGAGGTGCAGATCACTATGAGGTTAAAGTAGACGATGACGGTCCGGGAGTGCCGGAGAGTCTTACTCACAGACTATTCAAACCAAACTTTACAACCAAGAGCGGTGGCACAGGTCTTGGACTGGCAATCTGCAGGAGCATAATGGAGCAGAGCCAGGGGTCCATCTATTATGAAAGATCCCAAAGATTAAAAGGAGCCAGCTTTGTGGTAAGAATTCCTGTATAACCTATTTCTGACGAAGGAAGATCTGGATTGGTACCCCGGTGAAATCGAATTTCTCTCGAAGTCTGTTTTCCAAAAACCGTTTGTAATCATCCCTCACATATTGAGGAAGATTGCAAAAGAATGCAAAAGATGGAGCAGGTGTTGGAAGTTGAACTATATATTTAATCCTCACATATTTACCCTTTATTGAAGGTGGAGGATATTTTTCAATCTCCGGCAACATAACTTCATTGAGCTTGGATGTGGTTATTCTTTTTGCACGATTAGCAAACACTTTTGCAGCGGCATTAAGAACGTCCAGAATTCTCTGTTTATTTATTACAGATGTGAAGATTATGGGAATATCGTTGAATGGCGCAATACGATCTGAGATTTTCTGAGTGAACTCCTTCATCGTATTTGTCCCCTTATCCTCTATAGTGTCCCATTTATTGACAACGATAACGCAACCTTTTCTGTTTCGGATAATCAGGTTAAAAATAGCCATATCCTGATGCTCTACACCCAACTGAGCATCCAGCATCAGAATACAGACATCTGAATACTCGATGGCTCTTATAGAACGCATAACAGAGTAAAACTCAAGATCTTCCTTAACCCGTGCTTTTTTTCTCAACCCGGCTGTGTCAACTAAAATAAATTCGTGGCCGAACTTGTTGTAGTAAGAAGAGATAGAGTCTCTTGTTGTTCCTGCAACAGGTGTGACAATGTTTCTCTCCTCCCCGAGAAGGGCGTTTGCCATTGAAGATTTACCCACATTTGGCTTGCCTATTATGGCAAGGTGGGGGAGTCTCTTCTCCTCTTTCTCCTCCTCTTCTGCAGGAAGCATCTCTACGATTTTATCCAGCAGATCTCCGGAGCCGCTACCGCTGGCAGATGATATTGCCCAAGGTTCGCCAAGGCCGAAAGAATTAAACTGATGTACATCAAACATTCTATCTCCGGTATCTACCTTATTGGCAAGTACCAGAACAGGTTTTTTTGCCCTGCGAAGAATATCTGCAATTGTATAGTCGAAGTCGGTTATTCCGGAATTGACATCACACATAAAAAGGATAAGATCTGCCTCCTCAATTGCAAGAAGAACCTGCTTCCTTATCTCCTCCTCAAAAACATCATCTGTATTTACAGCGTAACCCCCAGTATCTATTACCGAAAACTCTTTTGCGTTCCATTCACAGCGACCGTAGTGACGGTCACGTGTAACTCCGGCAATCTCATCGACGATTGCCTGTCTCATACCGACAAGGCGGTTAAAAAAAGTGGATTTGCCCACATTTGGGCGCCCGACTATTGCAACAATACTCATAATGGAGGCAAAGATAGTCAATAATTATAAACCCGGATTTTTAATCTTCGCAGGAGCAACAGCAAGAGGCGCAACTCTCCTTTTGATCTCTCTTTCTCCAGAGTATCTTCTCTTCTGATTTGGCACACATTAGCCCCAATTTACGCATCTCTTTGTTGTGTCCTATCTCTGAGTCGGGGAATTTTCCGTTTTTACGAAAAATAATGTTGAAAGACATCAGAAAGACAGAGATGGCAATTATTGCAACGGTTATAATAAAAAGTGACATAGTTAATTACATTTAATACACTTATAGGGAGGTAACAGAGGAGATTCACCCGTTTGAAGCATCGGAGGCAGCTGGTGTACCTTAAAAGATGAGGATGCCATTTGCTTTAATATCCTGTCTAACAGTATCATTTCACTACCTGCAGATATAATCTCCAGAGCACTCTTGCCCTCTTCTATGAGAGAATGCAAAATTGGGTCCAAAACAGAATACTCGGGAAGGGAGTCGCTATCCTTTTGGTTGGCTCTTAACTCTGCAGATGGCTCTTTTGTAATGGTAGATTCCGGGATTACTTTTTTTATACTGTTTATGTAGTGCGCCAGGGAGTATACCTGTAGTTTATATTGGTCTGCAATTACCATAAGGGCTCCGCAAAGATCTCCATAAAGAGTTCCGTAGCCCATTGCAAGTTCGCTCTTATTTGAGGTATTCAGAACCAGCGCACCTGTGTTATTGCTATAGGCCATAAGAATGTTTGCTCTGATTCTGGCCTGGATATTTTCAAGTGTGATACCCTTTATGTCACCGCAAAAGAGATCTTCCATCTCGTTTATGTAACGGTTGAGGATTGCCTCGATGGGAACTATGGAGTGATTTACATTTAAATTACCTGCCAGTTCCACTGCATCTGCAACAGAGTGCAGAGTCGAGTAGGGAGAAGGCATAAGAACAGCGTGAACATTATCTGCTCCAAGTGCCTCTACAGCAAGAGAAAGAACTACGGCAGAGTCAATTCCTCCGGAGAGTCCAAGTACGGCTCTCTCTTTGCCCTGATCCCGGAAAAAGAGCTCAATCCCTCGCACAAGTTTTCCGTAAAGTAGATCTGTTTTCACTTCGCGCATACCCTAGAATATAAAACTTGTACTTATAGATTGGTAGTTATAAACCTTGTCAATAACATCTGCAAATATCTCGGCAACAGAGAGGATTTTGATTTTGCTCATATCTGTCTCCGGAGATGGGTTAATAGGGATGGTGTCAGATATGATTACATCTAAAAGTTGTGATTTTGCAATCCTTTCGTAGGCAGGGCCGGATAGAACGGCGTGGGTTGCAAGTGCCCGTACACTAATAGCCCCTTTTTCCATAAGCATATCTGCTGCCTTGGTTATTGTACCGGCGGTATCTATCATATCATCAATAATGACGATGTTTCTTCCCTCAACATCCCCAATAGCGGTCATCGAACCTACAACATTTGCCTTTTCACGTGATTTGTGGCAGATTATAAGAGGGCAACCAAGAATTCTGGAGTATGCATTCGCCCTCTTTGCACCACCCATATCCGGAGCAGCAATCGAAAGATTATCCAGTTTAAGATCTCTAAGATATGGCAGGAAAATAGAGCTTGCATAGATGTGGTCAACAGGGAAATCAAAAAAGCCCTGGATCTGGTCTGCGTGAAGGTCTGCAGTCATCACTCTGTCGCATCCGGCGGCATCCAAAAGATTGGCAACCATTTTTGCTCCTATGGGGACTCTTGGCCTGTCTTTGCGGTCTTGACGTGCCCATCCGAAATATGGTATAACTGCAATAACTTTATATGCCGAAGCTCTTCTTGCAGCATCAATCATAAGTAGTAGTTCAAAAATATTATCAACCGGCGGGATTGTAGATTGAACAATGAAAACTGTAGCTCCCCTGACGCTCTCTTCAAAAGCGGGCTGAAACTCGCCGTCACTGAATACTGTAACAGAGGATTTCCCAATCTCGAGCTTAAGAGAGAGAGCAATCTTTTCTGCAAGATAACGGGAACTCCTGCAAGAAAAAATCTTAATCTTATGTTGATGATCCATAACTATGGTTTTATGTTTTTAAATAGTTTGTCTATATAGTCGAGAACCTCATCTCTTCCCATTCCGGTTTCAGAAGATGTTGTAAATGTTGGAGGCAGCTCCTCCCAGTACTCAAGCAGAGCTTTATTGTTGAGCTCAATCTGCTTCTGCAGGGTATTTACTCCCACTTTATCGCATTTAGTATATATTATTGCGAATGGGACACCTGCCTCTCCAAGGGTGTTTATGAAATTAAGATCAATTTTCTGAATATCGTGTCTTGAGTCCAGCAACACAAAGAGATTTGCAAGCTCAGCAGAACCGTTAATATAGTTCTTAATCATCTCCGACAACACCTCCTTCTCCTTTTTGGAGATTTTAGCATAACCATAGCCGGGGAGATCAACCAGATACCAGGATTCGTTTATAAGAAAGTGGTTAATAAGCCTGGTTTTGCCCGGCTTAGCCGATGTGTGGGCAAGTTTTCCCATCCTGCACAACATATTGATTAAGGATGATTTACCCACATTGGACCTGCCTATAAAGGCAAATTCCGGTAATTTTATAGCCGGTCTCTCCTTTATTGTCGGGGAGCTTCCGGAGAATATAGCTTGAGAGATCTTCATAGCATTATTGACGTCGCAAATGTACAACTTTATTGCGTATATTTGTGCGAAGAGCATCAAATTTGGCAAAAATGACAAAAAGAGAGGAGATTACACTTGGAGAGCTGCAGGAGAGGATAAAAGGGGTTATTGAGAGCTCATTTCCTCAAAAATTTTGGGTGAGGGCAGAGACTGGCGAAGTTAAGATCCACTCACAAGGACACTGTTACATAGATTTAATTGAGAAGTCAAAAGAGAGTGGCGGGGTAACCGCAAAGATTCAGGCAGTAGTATGGGCCTCATCATTTCGTATGATAAAGCCCTATTTTGAGACAACAACGGGAAGAGCTCTGGAGCGGGGTCTCTCAATCTTGGTCAATGTTCAGGTGACATATTCGCAGGTGTATGGGATGAGTCTGGTAATTACCGACATTGATCCCGCGTTTACAATAGGAGAGCAGGAGATTATCCGGCAGAAGAGTATTATGAGACTCTCGCAGGAGGGGATGTTCGAGATCAACTCCTCACTGGATATTCCGTTGTTACCTCGCCGGTTGGCAGTTATCTCATCGGAAGGGGCCGCAGGTTACAGAGATTTCATAAAACATTTAGAGAACAACGACTACGGGTTCTCTTTTTCAATAACACTTTTTTCTGCACCTATGCAGGGAGAGGGAGCTCCCGACGGAATTATTGCTCAGATGGAGAGAGTTGCTTTTGAGATGGATAATTTTGATATTCTTCTGATTCTAAGAGGTGGAGGAGCTGCTCAGGATCTGGTCTGTTTTGATGACTATAATCTTGCAATAAATATTGCACAATTCCCACTTCCTGTTGTGATAGGTATAGGTCACGACCACGACTATCATATAGCAGATATGGTATCACACACCTCTTTAAAAACACCTACAGCTGCTGCTGCATTTATCATTGACCTCTTTGTGGCAGAGGAGCAACAACTTATTTTCCTCTCCCGCAGAGTTTCACTATCTTTGCACACAAGATTGCAGAGCGAAATAAACAATTTGGAGAGGTTTAGGGAGAGGGTAACAGTTGCACTTCGTACCCACTGCAAAGAGGGTGAGCATATGCTTGATATTTTTGAAAGGAGAGTAATATCGGCAAGCCCATTTACTATTCTGGAAAGAGGATACTCACTGGCTCTAAAGGAGGGTAAAAAAATAGGGAGCGTAAAGGATGCACAGGCGGGTGACGACTTTACACTGCTACTGAGGGATGGTTCGTTTAACTGCACAATAAATTCGAAAAGAGATGGCAAAGAGAGATAGTCTTACATACAAACAGGCACTTGCACAGTTGGAGGAGCTCGTTGTAAGGATCGAAAACCCGGATACAAATTTGGAAAACATTGCAGATGAAGTAAAGAAGGCACTCAATCTGGTTAAATTTTGCCGGGATCAAATCAAGGGATTCAGAGATGAGACAGATAAACTTCTTAATTAGTTACACCCTGCTATGAAAGATCTGAAAATATGGATGGACGACCCCTGGCTGGAGCCCTGGAAAGAGACTATTTGGAGAAGATACTCCAAATCTGTAATCAAGAGTTTGGAGCTCTCGGGATATGAAAAGCCACTTAAACATTCGGTTAACTCGCATCTCTATTACGGGGTAACCAGAGATACCGCAGGGAGTTGGATATTTCGCGAATGGGCCCCTAATGCCATATCTATCTACCTGATAGGTGATATGAACCAATGGAAAAGAGATGAAAAATTCGGATTTGCAAAAATTGGTTCTGGTAACTGGGAGCTGATACTTCCAAAAGCAACAATGAAGCACGGAGATCTCTATAAGTGGCTTATAATATGGGATGGAGGAGAGGGGGAGAGAATCCCGGCATATGCGACCAGAACGGTTCAGGACCACAAGAGTAAACTTTTTGCAGCACAGCTATGGGATCCCAAACCC
>JAUYTH010000356.1 GCA_030695165.1 Bacteroidales bacterium | reverse complement strand
CTTGCCCAAAAATACGGAGGTAAGACAAATCTGAGGTTTGATGATACAAACCCAACCAAAGAGGATGTTGAGTATGTAGACTCAATCAAAGAGGATGTTAAGTGGCTCGGGTTTGATTGGGCTAACGAACTTTACGCTTCGGACTACTTTGAGCAGTTATATGTTTGGGCTCAGGAGCTTATTCGCAAAGGAATTGCTTATGTAGATAATCAGACTCAGGATGAGATTCGCCTCAACAGAGGTACCGTAAACAGGGCAGGTATAAACAGCCCATACCGGGATCGCTCTCCACAAGAGAATCTGGATCTTTTTAGTGAGATGAGGATGGGTAAGTACCCGGAGGGGGAGATGGTTTTAAGGGCCAAGATAGATATGGCACACCCAAATATGTTAATGAGAGACCCAATTCTATACAGAATAATTCACGCACATCACCACAGAACAGCAGATAAATGGTGCATTTACCCGATGTATGACTATGCACACGGGCAGAGCGATTCACTGGAGGGTATTACTCACTCAATATGTACTCTGGAGTTTGATGTTCACAGGACCCTTTACGACTGGTTTATAGAGAAACTTGAGATATTCCCGTCAAAACAGTTTGAGTTTGCTCGACTCAATCTCACCTATACTGTAATGAGCAAACGTAAACTATTGGAGCTTGTCAAAAATGGTTATGTTACAGGGTGGGATGATCCCCGGATGCCTACAATCTGCGGGTTAAGAAGAAGAGGATACACTCCGGAGAGTATACGAATGTTTGCAGATAAAGTGGGTGTTGCAAAGAGAGATAACATAATTGACCTCTCGCTTTTGGAGTGGTGCGTAAGAGAGGACCTCAACAGACGTTCCAACAGATATATGGTAGTTCTGGATCCTGTGAAACTTGTGATTACAAACTATCCTCAGGGAGAGAGTGAGTTGTTTTCTCCTGCACTAAACCCGGAGGATATAAATGCAGGGAGCAGGTCTGTCCCATTTTCAAATGAGCTCTACATTGAAAGGGATGACTTTATGGAGGATCCTCCAAAAAAATATTTCCGGCTTCGTCCCGGTGGAGAGGTGCGCCTTAAATACTCCTATATTATCAAATGCGAAGAGGTAATTAAGAATAGTGAGGGTGAGATTACTGAGATTCGTTGCACCTACGACCCATCCAGCAGACCGGGTACAGGTGAGTGGCGTTCGGTTAAGGGAACCATTCACTGGGTGAGTGCAGCACACGCAACAGAGATAGAGGTAAATCTGTTTGACAGACTCTTTACCAACCCGGAGATGGACAATCTGGAGGAGGGCAAGGAGTATATAGATTACCTCAACCCGGATTCGCTAAAGGTGGTTAAAGGGTATGCAGAGATGGCATTAGCATCCGATAACTCGGGTATTGCAGTTCAATTCGAAAGATTGGGCTATTTTATCAAGGATAGAGAATCTTTGGATTCAAAAACTGTTTACAACAGAACCGTAGGGCTTAAATCTACCTGGTAAATTAGTTAAGGGCTGTTTTTACCCTGTGCTTTTTCCATAACCCGGAGTTGTAATACAATACTGCACCAATACAGCCTGCTGCCCAACCTATGGGGATTGACCACCAAATGCCTGCGGTTCCGAAGTAGTGGGATAGCAGATATGCCAAAGGGACACGGATTGCCCATAGTGAGAGAGTGGTTATTAGCATAGGAACTACTGTAGCCCCGGCACCTCTTGTAACTCCATTATATACAAACATAGTTGAGAATACAATATAGAAAGATGTAACTATAACAAGATACTCTTTACCTATGGTTATAATCTCATTATAGTCCGGAGAGTTGATATCGGTAAAGAGCCTCATAATCTCCCCTCCGAAGAAAACCACAACAAGGCTTAAGGCAACACAGATAACTGTTGAGTACAAAAGTGTTGAGTACAGGCCTTTTTTTATTCTGTCATATCTCTCTGCACCAAGATTTTGACCCACGAAGGAGGATAGTGCTGCAGCGAGGTTCATTGCAGGCATAGAGACAAACATATCTACCCTTCCTGCAGCAGTGTAGGCTGCAAGAGCTGCCACACCAAAGGGAGAGACAATACTCAGCAGTGCCATCGAACCAAGACCTACAAGGGTTTGCTGAACACCCGAAGGGAGTCCTATCCTTAATGAGAGTCGAAAATTTGTCCAGTCAAACTGCCACTTCTTATAGTTTAGATTGAATCTTATTACAGCGTTCTCTTTACTGTTAAGGTGGTACCATAGCGCCACCCAGGCTGCAATTGTGGCTATTGCCGTGGCCCAGGCAACCCCATCTACTCCCCATCCAAATACCAGAACAAAGAGCAGGTCTAATATTATGTTTATTATGATTGATATAACGACAAACACTACCGGAGTTTTTGAGTTCCCTACACCTCTTAATATGGCAGACATTCCAAAAAGTGAGAACATAGGGATGGTTGTGGTGAGTATAACTATGTCGAAATATCTTACTGCATCCGGTAACACCTCCGGGGGTATCGACAAAAATTGAAAAAGAGGGCGGCTTATGGCGAAAAAAAGGAGTGACAGAGCTGCAGAGCTAACAAGCAAAAAAATCTGAAGAGTATCTGAGGTTACCTTGATTTTTTTAAAGTTTTTTGCACCATAATATTGAGAAATTAGAACAGATCCACCGATTGTGATTCCTCCAACCAGAGCGGAGAGTGTAAATAAAATAGGAAAACTGGCACCCACTGCAGCTAGAGCAACAGAGCCGATATATTTTCCCACAACAATGCTGTCTACAATGTTATACAGTTGCTGAAACACGTTTCCGATAAGCATCGGAATTGCAAACATCATAATCTGCTTCCCCTCTCTCCCTTGGGTTAGATCATTCATCAAAAACTATTTTGCCTGCAAAAATAGAAATTTTAAAGGTAATGAGCGGGTAAAGAGGTTAAAATCTTTTTATATAAGAGTGGCAATATGGCTGCGAGCCCTTCTTTACATAGTAGTCCTGGTGATAGCTCTCGGCTTTATAAAACTCTTGAGCCTTAGTAACACGGGTAGCAACTTCGAACCCTTTTTGGGTCAATTTTTTTAGAAGGTCCAGAGCTACTTTTTTTTGCTCTTCATCTATGTAAAAAATTTCCGATCTGTACTGAGTGCCAATATCAGGACCCTGTCTGTCTATTTGTGTAGGATCGTGTATCTCCATAAAAAATTGCGCAAGTGCTTGGTAACTTATCTGATTTGCATCAAAAACAACCTCTACTGCCTCTGCGTGGCCGGATAACCCTGAGCAGACCTGTTCATAAGTTGGATTTTTAAGTTTCCCTCCTGTATACCCGCTAACTGCAGATATAACACCCCACTTCTGTTGGAGAAGATGTTCTACACCCCAGAAGCACCCCCCCGCAAAAATTGCACGCTCTCTCTGTTGTGGAATAAACTCCAGTGATATAGAGTTAACACAGTGGCGGGTATTCTTTTTAGTAAACTGCTCTCCCAGAAAAACGTGACCGAGATGACCTTCACAATTGGAGCAGATTATCTCCACTCTCTGCCCGTCGGCATCTCTTTTTCTGGTAACAGCCCCTTTTATCTCATCGTCAAAACTTGGCCAACCGCATCCCGAGTCAAACTTGTCACCTGATTTGTAAAGTGGGGCATTACACTGTTTGCAGTGATAGGTGCCTGCCTCTTTGTTGTTGTTGTACTTTCCTGTAAAGGGAGCCTCTGTCCCTTTGTCAATAATCACTCTCCTCTCTGCCGGGGTGAGCTCTCTCTTATTTTGTGCCTGCAGTGTCATAATTACTAAAAATAGTGTGCCGATTATTAGAATATACTTTTTTCTCATATAGGATCTCTTTTATTACTAATAACACAAATTCTTACTTATAGTTGAATAACACTAAAAAGAGTGAATTATATAAACTCTTGCACGAATTTTATAAAAATTATAATGGGTTACAGAATTAACTTTGATACCATTAAAAATAGGATAAATGAAAAAAATATTTTTGCTTATAGCCCTAGTAACCTTAGGATTAACTAGCCGGATAGAACCTGTTTCCGCGCAGATTAGTTTAAGGATAAATATAGGTAGTCAACCTCTGTGGGGTCCCTCAGGACACGATTATGTTGAGTACTATTATTTGCCGGAAATTGAAGCATACTATTACGTTCCAAATCGTCAATATATTTTTATAGAAAACGGCAGATGGGTTACAAGGCGCTATTTGCCAATGCGTTATAGAGGGTTTGATTTGTATGACGCTCTTAAAATTGTAATAAATGAGTCTAAGCCCTACTACAGGCACGATTACTATAAGTCAAAATACTCTTCCCATAAGAATCACAAACGAGAGATAGCTATCAGAGACAGCCGTGATTCGAGATATTATAATAACAGAAATCATCCTCAGTATCAAAATTGGAAAAGAGAAGAGCAGAAGAGAAAAGAGTATGAGAGAAACAGAGATGAGAGGAATAGAGAGAGTAGAGATAATAGGAATAAAAAAGAGAACGAAAATAATAGGAACAAAAAAAGCAGAGAGAGCAGAACTCGGTAATCAATATAAAAGCAACTTTATAAGAAAATTTTAGAACAATCAAGAATAAAAATTTGGGTCCGGTTAATTAAAAATCATTAAGCGTATGAGATGTTAGGTTCCAGTTTAAGTTTTAGTTAGGTTAAGGAGAAACGGCAGCCCCAGCAATTGGCTGCCGTTTTGTTGTTAACAAAAACTACTTCTCCCACTCTCTGAGTTGAATAATCTCATCTCTCCAGATCTCTTCATTAGGGGTCTCAAGAATAAGGGGCATATTGTCGAATCTGCTATCTTTCATAAGGATTTTAAATGTTAGGTCACCCAAAAGACCGGCTCCGATTGAGTCGTGGCGGTCCACTCTTGAGTTTAACCCCTTTTTTGCATCATTAAGGTGCATCCCCCGCAGATATTTAAATCCTACCACGTTTTCAAAATGGTCAAATGCTTTTTTGAATCCCTCCTCGTTTGAGAGGTCGTAACCTGCAGCAAACGAGTGACAGGTATCTACGCACACACCAACCCTGCTCTTATCCTCTACAAAATGAATAATCTGAGCTATCTGCTCAAAGGTGTGCCCCAGGTTACTTCCCTGGCCGGCTGTATTCTCTATAACTGCAGTAACTCCTGTCGTCTTTTCAAGTGCAATATTAATAGAGTCAGAAATTCGTCTCAAGCAGCTATCTATATCAATCTTGTTAAGATGACTTCCGGGGTGAAAATTGAGACGATCCAGACCGAGTTGTTCGCATCTTTGCATCTCGTCCAGAAATGCCTCTCTGGATTTGTTGAGCCCATCCTCCTCAGGGTGGCCAAGGTTTATAAGATAACTGTCGTGGGGAAGAATCTGCATAGGGGAGAAGCCATACCTCTGGCAGTTCTCCCGGAATTTTGCTATGCCGGCCTCTGTGAGATGAGCTGCAACCCACTGCCTCTGGTTTTTGGTAAAAAGGGCAAATGCATTTGCTCCGATGTTGTGTGCATTAACAGGTGCATTCTCTACACCGCCGGATGCACTTACGTGTGCTCCTATATATTTCATATTAAGTATATTATTTATCTAATTTATATATCATATATTCAACTTATCTGTGAATAGTCCCTCTGCTCTCTTTTTAACAGGGAGAGCGAAACCTTAAGTTGTACATTCTTATGGCTTTCCAGCTGAGGATCCTCAAGCAGAATATCCGTAGCAACCCTTCTCGCCTCTTCCAGAATCTGAGAGTCTTTTGCCAGGTTGGATAGCCTGAGGTCTACAGGAAGTCCGCTCTGCATTGTCCCCTCCATATCTCCGGGCCCCCTCATTCTTAAATCTGCCTCGGCAAGTTCAAATCCGTCATTTGTAGAGCACATAAGTTCAATTCTGTGACGAGACTCTTTTGAGAGTTTATGGCCGGTCATAAGAATACACCAGGACTCATCTGACCCTCTTCCTACTCTTCCTCTAAGTTGATGAAGTTGTGAAAGCCCGAACCTCTCTGCGCTCTCAATCATCATAACTGAGGCATTTGGAACATCCACACCAACCTCAATAACGGATGTAGATACCAGAATGTTCGCATTGCCTGTTACGAAGAGATTCATATCGTGAGCTTTGTCTTCATTTTTCTGCTGCCCGTGTACCACGGCAGTGACATACTCAGGAGCCTTGAACTCTTCAATAATATGCATATACCCTTGTTGAAGATTTTTGTAATCCATTGTTTCGCTCTCCTTTATAAGAGGGTAGACAACGAAAATCTGGCGACCGCTCTTTATCTTCTCCCTCATAAATGAGTAGATGCGCCCTCTCTGTGTGTCGTTTGAGTGAATTGTCTTTACAGGCTTCCTTCCGGGAGGGAGTTCATCAATTACAGATACATCCAGATCTCCGTAAAGGGTCATTGCCAGTGTTCTTGGAATTGGGGTGGCTGTCATTACCAGTATGTGAGGCAATTTATCTCCCTTGCTCCACAATTTTGCCCGCTGATCTACCCCGAACCGATGCTGTTCATCAATCACTGCAAAGCCCAGGTTGAGAAACTGAACACTCTCTTCAATAAGTGCGTGTGTGCCGAAAAGTATATCTATTTCGCCATTAAGCAGCCCTTCTGATATCACTTTACGCTCTTTTTTCTTAGTGCTGCCGGTGAGTAGTGCTACCTTTACCCCTATACCGCCAAGAAGCTTTTCTGCCCCGCGAAAGTGCTGCCCTGCAAGAACTTCGGTTGGAGCCATCACGCAGGACTGATAGCCATTATCCTTTGCCAGCAACGCTGTGAGTATTGCCACCATTGTCTTTCCGCTCCCCACATCTCCCTGGAGTAACCGATTCATCTGCCGGCCACTTACAATATCTGACCGAATCTCTTTTATCACCCTCTTTTGTGCATTAGTGAGTTCAAAAGGCAGCTTTTTGTAGCAATCGTTAAAGCTATCTCCCACTTTGGGCATAAATATTCCGTTGTTTACCCTCTCCCTAAAACTTTTTTGTTTGAGAAGGGATAGTTGCAGATAGAACAGCTCTTCAAACTTTAGCCTGTAAAGTGCAGATGAGAGAGCTCTTAAATCTTTTGGAAAGTGGATATTGTTTACTGCATCGTGAAACGATAGCAGATTTTTTTGCTGAACCAGATAGAGTGGCATAGTCTCACTAAGAGAGCCTTCACACTGTTTGAGCAGAGTAGCTATAACTCTGCCAATCTGTTTGTTGCCGAATCCTGAGTTGCGCAGTCTCTCGGTAGAGGGGTAGACTCCAATCATATTCCCCACATAGATAGGATTCTCTTCGGTTGCTGCCTCCACCTCCGGATGCACCATATTGAGAACCTGATTAAAAATGGTGGGTTTCCCGAAAATAATATACTCATTATTTGGTTTAAGCCACTCCTTAATCCATTTGATGCCCTGAAAAAATATCAGCTCTATGGAGCCGGTGGCATCCGTAAATGTTGCCGTTAACCTTTTAGAGCGCCCTTTATCTCCAAGTTGTGTAATTTTTGTAATCTTTCCCCTAAGCTGAATGTAGCTCATACCCGGCTCCACCTCAGAGACAGAGTAGATTTTTGTTCTATCTATGTACCTGAATGGAAAAAAAAGCAATAGATCCCGGAAGGTTTTGATATTGAGCTCGCTGGTTAAAAGCTCTGCTCTTTTTGGCCCAACT
>JAUYTH010000355.1 GCA_030695165.1 Bacteroidales bacterium | reverse complement strand
CGTAAAACAACCGAGGGGGTTTTTTTTGACAGATATAATTTATGTAATGCAACAATAATAACAAAGCCAAATAAAAATTTTGCGCCATTACAAAAAATTTTAAATCAGGATCAGCTTAAAATTATTTCAAATCACAACCCTGATAATGACAATCCATTTCTAGTGATTTACCACTTAAAATAAATAATTATGTTAAAGAAGGTTTCAATAATTGTATCATCCCTTGTTTTTGCCTTAGCATTTTTTATTTTTTTTAGATCACATTTAACTAGAAGTGAAAGCAATATCAATCAGAACGAAGAATTGATTCAATACATAGTTAATACAGCGGAACTCAATCAAAAAGAGATTCTTTATAACCCATTATTTAATCAGCTTTGCTATTTTGGGAAGGATTCAACAAAACCAGTAATGCTAAAGGAAATTTGTGATACAAATAAGATTTTCTTTTACTTCTCAGATAAACTATGTTCTCCCTGTATTGATAATACTATCAAGGTGCTAAAAGACTGTTTCCCTGATTATAAGAATGACAGTTCAATTATATTTATCTCTCCCGATTTCCCTAAAATTAATTACTATCAATTTTATGCACAATATTAGATCAAATTACAAAATTGAACATTTTATATTTTTAGTAGTATCTACAACATTGGTGTATTTGTTATCACACCTGTATGATCTATCTCATATGATTCTAGATTATGGAGCATATATTTCATGTATTGCTATAGTGGTTGTTGTGTTTTACGAATTTTTACGAGATAGAAATAGAATAAAACAACGACAAGAATACCTGTACAAATTCTTTATATTATTAATTCTTTCATTCTTTTTAGGGACTCTTTTTTATATTAGTTCTTCAAAAATGCCGTTAATAATTTTTTCTACTATTGGAATTATTCTAATTATTAGATATTTGGTACAATTTTATAAAGCATAGTTATCTTTTTCAGGCCCGATAAAATGATTGTAACGCTCAGCTTAGTCCTTCAATACAAAAGAATTTGTGTCTACACTATTTTTCTATAGCTACTCTTTCTTTAAACGAATATATTATGAATAGAAGTACTTGTCTAGGAAAATGAACTAGTTAGGATTTCAATTTAGAATTTTAAAATTATATAAATTAAATTCAGGATCAGATAAATCGTAGCTGCTGCTGATTGGCTTCACTATTTAAGAGTTAGTTTTGTGTAAAAAGATATGCTGAGCAGAACATATTGTGCTTCTTGTATTGGTATTGAGGCGATTACTGTGACTATTGAAGTGGATGTTTCTCAAGGGATCAGCTTTTTTCTGGTAGGTTTGCCCGATAGCGCAGTGAGGGAGAGTCAACAGAGAATCTCTACAGCATTGATGACCATCGGAGCCAGAATCCCCGGCAAAAAAATTATTGTAAATATGGCTCCTGCAGATTTGCGCAAGGAGGGCTCCTCTTTTGACCTTGCTATTGCGGTAGGTATTCTGGCCGCATCTGAGCAATACATATTCAACTCTCTAAGCAGTTATATAATTATGGGAGAGCTTGCTCTGGACGGCTCATTAAGGGCTGTACCCGGAGCCCTTCCCATAGCTGTTCACGCCAGGGAGGAGTCTTTTCGGGGGTGTATTTTCCCGGTAGAGTCTGCGATGGAGGCATCTGAGATTGACGGTATTGTCATTTATGCAGCTCATAATCTTGCAGATGTAATCTCTATTTTGCTTGACGACGGGGTGATATCTCCGGTAAAACCCTACTCAGAAGATGCCTGTTTTGATGGTGCAGATGTGAACAGCCCATTATGGCAGAGCAGTTTCGCTCCCGACTTTGCAGAGATCAAAGGGCAGGAGCACGCAAAGAGAGGGCTGGAGATAGCTGCAGCCGGAGGGCATAACCTGCTTATGTGTGGAACTCCGGGCTCGGGCAAGAGTCTAATGGCCAAAGCCTTTGCCGGAATTCTTCCTCCCCTCGGGCGGGATGAGTCCATAGAGACAAGTATGATCTACTCGGTTGCAGGCAGAGGCCACTCCTTCAAAGGGCTCATCCGGGAGCGCCCTTTTAGAGCTCCTCACCACTCCTCATCTGCAATTGCGATAGCGGGAGGTGGAACCAAAGCCTTCCCGGGCGAGATCTCCCTTGCACATAACGGAGTTTTGTTTATGGATGAGCTCCCTGAATTCAGCAGACATCTTCTTGAGCTTCTAAGACAGCCGCTCGAAGAGAGAGTCATATCACTCTCCCGGGCAAACTACAAAGTGACCTACCC
>JAUYTH010000354.1 GCA_030695165.1 Bacteroidales bacterium | reverse complement strand
TCAGGGGGTAAATGCTCTCACAATGTCCTACAAAGGTGAGCACGCCAAAATAACCACCTTCTTTGAGAAAGCAATGAACGATGTGGTTTGCACAAACTGCGGTCAGTGTATTAACCACTGCCCTACAGGAGCGCTGGTAGAAAAAAATTACATAGAAGAGGTCTGGAATGCAATTGCAGATAAGACAAAACACGTGGTTGTTCAGACTGCTCCTTCTGTTCGTGTAGGGTTGGGCGAAGAGCTCGGGTTTAACCCGGGGGAAAGGGTTACCGGCAAGATGGTATCTGCACTCAAGAGACTGGGTTTCGACTCAGTAATGGATACCGACTTCACTGCAGACCTTACAATTATGGAGGAGGGTACAGAGCTTCTTACTCGTCTTAAAAAGGCTTTGGTAGACAAAGATCCAAATATTAAGCTCCCAATGACCACCTCTTGTTCACCGGGCTGGATTAAATTTATTGAGCATATGTATCCTGAGTATCTGGGCAACCTCTCCAGCTGCAAATCTCCGCAGCAGATGTTTGGAGCTCTGGTTAAGACATACTATGCAAAAGCTCGCAACCTGGATCCTGCAAACATAATCTCGGTATCTATAATGCCTTGTACTGCAAAGAAATTTGAGGCCAACCGTCCTGAGATGCACGACAGCGGTTACAGGGATGTAGACTTTGTTCTTACCACCCGTGAGCTTGCTATTATGATTAAACAGGCCGGTATAGATTTTCTCAAGCTTGAAGATTCACACTACGACAGGCTGATGGGAGAATCAACAGGTGCCGGTGTTATCTTCGGGGCAACCGGAGGGGTTATGGAGGCTGCATTAAGAACTGCCTACGAACTGGTTACAGGACGTGAAGTTCCTTTTGAGAACCTCAACATCAACCCTGTCCGCGGTATAGAGGGTATTAGAGAGGCCACCATTAAGATAGAGAATACACTCAAAGAGTGGAGTTTCCTTGAAGGGGTCGAACTCAAATGCGCCATCGCTCACGGTCTTGCAAATGCCAAAATTGTGATGGATCAAATCAAGAGCGGGAAAGCGAATTATCACTTCATTGAGTTTATGGCCTGTCCCGGCGGATGCCTCGGTGGTGGTGGACAACCACTTCCAACCAGTCCTGAGATTCGCGCAAGACGAGCAAAAGCTATCTACGCAGAAGATGCCGGAATGCCATTGAGAAAATCTCACCTGAACCCGGAAGTTGTGAAGATTTACAAAGACTTCCTTGTAGCACCTTGCGGAGAGATGTCTCATAAACTGCTTCACACAAAATACACGCCACGCAAACGACGATAACCTTGCCAAGGGTTGTGTTATGTAAATGAAAATCGCAGTTTCCTAATTTTTGGGAACTGCGATTTTTAGCTTTCCTAAAACAGAGTTTTGCAGTCTTTGCACTTATATCTTGATTTGATATTCCCGACAGGGCTAAACGAGAGCACAGCGATCAATATAAGAAACAGCTTTTTAATCTTGTTGCTACCCAGACCTAATTGAACATTTTTTGATGCGCAGTTTGGGCAGACAATCTCGGCAGCTGTTTCATCGGAGATTATCGCTTTAGCCCTATCCATATCCTTCTCATTTATCATTACGTCTATACCCCCTGTCATAAAAGGGTAGAGTGTGCTAAAATTCTCGTTTGTGATAAAACACTCAATATCTTCACTTTCAAGTTTACTTTTGATGATATTGGCATCAAAAGCTGTATTGCAGGATATAAGTCTTACGATTTCCATAATATAAACATTAAAGGATTTTGGTTCAAGTGGCAAATAGCGACGAATTATCTCCAAAATTAACAAGTTATTGTCATATTTCCAATAAATCAGTCTCATTTTTAGTGACTAAGAGAAATCATAATAAAAAGGGGCACCGTAAAAACCGGCACCCCTTTGGTTGTCTATCTACTCGGTAACTCCCGGTTAAAAGATTCCCCGCTCTACATAACTGGTATGAAGCAGTTCGTGAGAGTGGTGGCCAAGAGGCTCTTTGAGAAACTCGCTGTAAATTGCTTTAATAGCGGGATTATCGTGAGATTTCCGGATAGCGTGCATTGAGTCCTCTTTGTAGAGTGAGTCTGCCCTCTTTTGCCTGATTGCCCAGGTTGTAGGTATAGCTTGTCCTCCTCCGCCAAGGCATCCCCCAGGGCAGGTCATAACCTCTATAAATGCATAAGGAGATTTACCCTCTTCAATCTGCTCTAGGAGTGTACGGGCATTTTTAAGTGAGTGAGCTACGGCAACCTTAATCTTGGTTCCGTCAAGATCCAGCTCTGCCTCTTTTATCCCTTCAAACCCTCGAACGACATTCAGATCAATCTTAGGAAGCGGTTTCCCTGTGATAACCTCGTATGCTGTTCTAACGGCAGCCTCCATTACTCCACCTGTAGCTCCGAAAATCACTCCGGCACCGGTAGAGATTCCGAGTGGATGGTCGAACTCCTCCTCAGGAAGGGAGCTAAAGTCTATCCCTGTCTTTTTGAACATCTTGGCAAGCTCTCTTGTAGTTAGAACATAGTCTACATCGTAGAAGTTCTCTTTATCTGAAAGATTGAGTTTATCCTTCCAGAAGTGGAAAGCTGAGTTCATCTCCGGCCTTTTGCACTCGAACTTCTTGGCTGTACAAGGCATTATTGAGACAACTATCAATTTACGAGGGTCAATGTTGAGCTTCTGGGCATAGTATGTCTTTGCTACTGCTCCGAACATCTGTTGAGGAGATTTGCAGGTAGAGAGGTGTTTCAACGATTTAGGGAAGAAGTGCTCAATGAATTTTATCCAGCCCGGTGAGCAGGATGTAACCATCGGAAGGGTGCCTCCGCTTTTGATACGGCTTATTAGCTCAAATCCCTCCTCCATAATGGTAAGGTCGGCAGTAAATTGAGTGTCAAATACTTTATCAAAACCCAGCTTCCTCAGGGATGAAACCATCTTGCCGGTAACCAGAGCACCTTCGCTCATACCCATTGCCTCCCCGATACCTACACGAATTGCAGGAGCAGTTTGTACAACCACAATTTTATCGCTATTGTAGATATCTGCAAAGACAGCTTCGGTATCGTCCTTCTCTACAATTGCTGCAGTAGGACACACCAATGCACACTGCCCGCAGTTTGTACAGGCAACGTTTCCAAGACCTCGGTTCTGATAGGTAGCAACCTTGCTCCTGAGCCCCCTCCCTGCAAAATCAATAGCATATACCGTCTGAACATCTGCACAAACAGCAATACATCGGCCGCAAAGAATACATTTATCGGGATTTCTTACTAATGAAAGTGATGTATCGTCCGGTTTTTCCGATGGTTTAGTCTTAGGAAAAGATGTCTCACTCATTCCAAGATTTGCAGATAGCTCCTGTAGTTCGCAATTGCCATTTCTCTCGCAAATAAGACACTCTTTCGGGTGATTTGCAAGAATAAGTTCAAGATTTGTTTTCCTGGCCTGGTTAATTGCAGTAGAGTGAGTTGTAATCTCCATTCCCTCATTTATACTTGTGACGCAGGATCTTACCAGAGATCTTGCACCCTTGACCTCTACAACACAAATGGCACAAGAGGCGTTATGCGATACATCTTTTAGATAACACAGAGAGGGAATTTTTATACCTGTCTCAAGGCAGGCCTCAAGAATGGTCTTCCCTTGGGTAACCTGATGGTCATTGCCATCTATTTTAATATTTATCAATATATTTTCCATATTTATTCCTCCTCATTATTAACGGATACCCTCACATCGCAGCGCAGACACCTTGAAGCCTCTGCATAGGCCTGCTCTCTTGAATACCCAAGATTGATCTCTTTGAAATTCCCTATCCTCTCTTCAAGTGGTCTCTTGATTGAGTAGTGTCTGTTACCACCTTCCGGTTTTAAAGGGACATCATCGCTATAATCAAATCCTCTGAATAATTTATGGAAACGTCTCTTGTTCATTAGCTTGTAATCTATAATCTCTGCCGCTTTTTTCGCAATTCCCATAGCCTCTGCAGCTGTTGCAGGCCCAGTTATTGCATCACCTATAGCGTAGATCTTAGGGTGGTTAGTCTCAAACGTGAAGTGGTCTGCATATACATTACCGTCGGAGAGAGTTTTTAGCCCGAACTCTTTAAGGAATGGTGCTTCAACCTCCTCACCGATAGCCATAATTACAGTATCACAACCGATAATAAAGGACTCTCCTGTGGAGACAGGTTTACGTCTGTTAGATAGGTCAATATCGCCACAATTCATCTTGCTGAGCTCTATACCTCTCACCCTGTCGTTAACATCTGCAAGAATCTCCTTAGGGTTGCTCAGGAAGAGGTAGTTAACCCCCTCAATCTCGGCCTCCTTAATCTCATCTTTATTTGCAGGCATATCAGATTTGAGCCTCCTGTAGACAACAGTCACCTCTGCACCAAATCTGTGGGCGGTCCTTGCTGCATCTATTGCAACATTACCCGCACCAATTACAACCACATTCTTACCAATGTTTGGTACCTCTCCCTTGGATACATCCTTAAGGAAGTCCATTCCGGAGATAACCCCCTCGAGATGGTTACCCTCAATGTTGAGCATAATATCCTTATGTGCACCAATTGCAATAATCACTTTGTTGAAGTCTCTCTCGAGCTCCTCCATTGAGATATCCTTGCCAACAGATGTGTTAAAGACAAAATGTACTCCCAGGTCCTTAATAAACTGAATTTCGTGGTCAAGAGTCTCTAATGGTAACCTGTATTTAGGGATTCCCCAGCGTAAAATTCCTCCTGCAGCACTTTCAGATTCAAACACAGTAACATCGTGTCCCAGACGTACCAGATAGAATGCTGCTGTCAACCCTGCAGGTCCACCCCCTATGATTGCGATTTTCTTGTAGGTCGGAGGTAGTTTCTCCTTGATAAGTCTGTTATATATTCTCTGAGATTTGCCCTCTTTGTAAACGGTATCCGAAATATATCTGTGGATATCTCCTTGTGAAACAGGAGCATCAATAGTCTCGCGCAGGCACTTCATCTGGCAGTGGAAGTGGCAGATACGCCCTACGGTAGAAGGTAGCGGATTATCTCTCAGCGTAGATTCAAATGCATCCTCAAGTTTATCCTCTTTAAGCAGGGTAAGGTATCTTGGAATATTCATATGAAGAGGGCAGCTGTTTACACAAAGTGCTGTAAAGAGTGAGTTGCATATACCGGGCTCACACTTCTTCTCTATCATATGGTGATCATACTCATCACGAAAATATCTTAAAGTTGTAAGAACAGGGTTAGGTGCTGTCTGACCCAGCCCGCAAAGAGCTGTGCTTTTAATAACCTGACCCAACTTTACCAAAGTATCAAGATCTTCCGATGTTGCTTTTCCCTCTGTTACTCTGTTTTGAATATGGAGTGTTTGTGCGTGTCCCTCACGACAAGGGGTACATTTACCGCACGACTCTCCGTTGGAGAACTCTGTGAAATATCTGGCAACGTCCACCATACAGTTATCTTCGTCCATCACCACCATCCCTCCGGATCCCATAATGGTTCCCAAAGCATTGAGTGATTCATAGTCCACCGGAGTACTAAGGTATTCAACAGGGATACATCCTCCCGAAGGGCCACCCGACTGAACAGCCTTTACCCTTTTGTGGGTTCCTGTACCCTCTCCTATCTTAAATACAATGGTCTCAAGAGTAGATCCCAAAGGGAGCTCTACAAGACCGGTATTCTTTACCTTTCCAACCAGAGAGAAGACCTTTGTTCCGGAACTCTTTTCTGTTCCGGTACCTGTAAGCCACTCTCCCCCTTTGGAGATAATTACCGGAATGTTGCACCAGGTCTCAACATTGTTGATGTTGGTCGGTTTTCCGTAAAGACCTTTTTCTGCAGGATATGGAGGCCGAGGTGTCGGACGACCGGACCTGCCTTCTATACTGTGGATAAGAGCTGTCTCCTCTCCGCAAACAAATGCTCCGGCTCCCTCTACAATGTCAATATCAAAGTGGAACCCGGAGTTCAAAATATTATCTCCCAATAAACCACGCTCTTTTGCCTGGTTGATTGCACCTTTTAACCTCTGTACAGCTAATGGATACTCAGCTCTTATATAGACAACCCCTTTTGAGGCTCCCATTGCATAGGCACCTATGGTCATCCCCTCTATGAGCATAAACGGATCGCTCTCAATCTCGTTCCTGTTCATAAATGCGCCCGGGTCACCCTCATCTGCATTACAGATAATGTACTTCTGGTCTGCCTCAACCTTAGCCATAAGCTCCCATTTAACTCCGGTCGGGAAACCGGCGCCACCACGTCCTCTAAGCTTTGAACTCTTTACTTCATCGATTATTCCACCGGGGGTAAGATCGTGAAGAGCCTTATATAGCGGGAAGAATCCTCCAACAGCTACATACTCCTCAATATCGTCCGGTACAATAAGCCCGCAGTTACGCAGAACAATCTTCTTCTGCCATTTGAAGAAAGGCACCTCGTTCCATAGAGGATACTCGGTTAGACCCTCACCAAATTTGAATTTTCCGGTGATAAAATCCCACTCCTCAATCCTGCACATAATATTTCGGTACGGCATTATTCCTTTCTCAATACCGATAACGATAGGAACAACGTCGTTTTCCGAAACCCGGTGCATTATTATTAGTGGTTTCCCGGGAATGTAGATGTTAATAAGCGGCTCTTCTGCGCAAAAGCCGAAACAACCGGTTCTCTTTAAAATAATGTCCAGTTTGCGCTCTTTGATTGTTCTCTCAAAGCTGTCAAACAGCACCTCTGCTCCGCGGCCGATACCGCAGGTTCCCATTCCTATAGCAACGTAAGGTTTGTCAGGAAGGATTTTCTTTGCAGCAATCTCTTTTAGCTCTGTAAGCTTAGCAAAGTCTGATATTCTCATCTTTATTATCCTCCTGTAAGTTTTGTAATATTTTTTTGATTTGTTCCGAAGTTACATTGCTGTAGATGACACCGTCAACTGCAACGACAGGCGCCAGGGCACATTGGCCAAAGCACGCAACTGTCTTGACAGTTATAAGTCTGTCCTCGGTAGTAAAGCTGGTTTCACCCGCCTCAAGTGCCTCTTTGCATCCCGGCATAGTCGAAAGATCGTCCATAAGCACTTTTGACCCTTTTGTATGGCAGGCAGTTCCCCGGCATACAATAATGGTGTGCTTACCTTGTGGTTTAAGGTTGAAAAATGAGTAAAAGGTAGCAACGCTGTAGATTTGTGAAAGCGGAACCTTTGTCTGAGATGAGAGATAGTCCATACTCTGCATATCCAGGTACTTAAACTCGCTCGCCTCCTGGATCTCCTCCATTGTGGTGAGCAACTCGCCCGGTTTGCCCTTGTGCTTGGAGATAATCTCGTCGATAGCAGATTTGCCGACGTAGTTCTCTTCGTGTGTGTTCATAGGCTCTTTAAAAGTTTTGGTTTGTATTTATTTTTGATCGAAATTCCAAATAATCAGGGCACTTCATAGATCAAACTTAACCTATCCACACATTATAACTACAATCTTCCCGGTTTAAGTTACGATTTTATCAAATCGGTATCAAATATAGCGAATAAATGTAACATATCTAAACATTTTAGGGTATAAATTGAATATCCAGGCTATCTATTTGTTAGGCAATCTATTTATTATATAGTGAAAATTACGGTTCCTGCAGATGTTGAATTGAGAGTGGGTTTTAAGAATGGTTTTGCTAACTTTGTACTGCTAACAGAAAACTTATGATGGAATTCGTAGTCTTTACTCTCCCAATGTTTGTCTCCCTATTCTGGTCCGTTGCCCTTTTTGCAGATGCAAAACGAGATGACAAACCAAGGATTCTGCTTGCGGTTTTTATGCTGTTTGCCTTTATCCTCTACGCTTCACACGCTCTCTATTTTTCCGATAATTATGACATCTATTTATTAATGGATCCTCTATACACCCTGGCATCTCTCTCTGTCTTCCCCCTCTTTTACCTCTACATAAAGACGATTGCAAAAGAGAGCAAACCAAATCTCAGCGGGTTATGGATGCTTCTCCCCGGTCTGTTTTTCGCCATTACAACAGCTATCTTTTTTATTATTCTATCTCCCGATGAGCTCTTCGCTTACATCAGGAGTATGGTTTACAAAGAGAAGAGCGAATTTATATTCTCTACTGCAGCAAAAATTCAGGTTATACTTTATAAGGTGGGCAGAGTTGTATTTGCTATACAACTTGTACCATCTGTCTACTTCAGCTGGAAGCTTATTACTGCATACGACAAAAAAATCAAAGAGTTTTACTCATCAACAGAGGAGAGGACTCTCACCTGGGCAGGGAATATGATGATTGCAATGGTGAGCGCTGCAATCTTCTCCCTAATTTTAAACACCCTTGGAAAAGCCTACTTTATTCACGACTCTATGTTACTGCTTTTCCCCTCAGTGGCATTCAGCATTATACTGTTTGCAATAGGGTTCCTTGGTTTTAAACAACGTTACTCCATTCAAACATATCAGGGTGATATACTCAAAGATAACAACATCAATCACAAACACTCAACAGAGGTTACAAGGCATAAACTACACGACGAGCTGCTTGTGCTTCTTAATGAAAAAGAGATTTTCCGTAATACAAACTTAAGAATCACAGATATTTCCGAAATGCTCGCCACAAACAGATCTTATGTCTCCAATATCGTAAACAATGAATTTAAATCTACCTTCTCCGATCTTATTAACCACTATAGGGTTGAGTATGCAAAAAAGCTGCTTCTTGACGAGAAATTATATATACTGGAGTATATCTCCGAAGAGTCCGGCTTCGCCTCTGTAAATTCATTCCTGAGGGCATTTAAAAAAGAGACAGGAACAACACCGGGTAATTACAGAAAGGAGATTAACAGAAAAAAACAATAAATCAATAATTTATATGATGAAAAGGGTCGTTTTAATTTTCGCACTTCTACTGACAGCTTATAATATGAGCTCTCAGGAGAAAAACTTCATTGACCAAAACTACATCGAAGTTGCAGGGAGGGCCGAGAAAGAGTTCACCCCCGACGAGATCTATCTTGAGGTGACAATTACCGAGAAAGATAACAAGGGAAAGATATCCATAGAAAAGCAGGAGAAGGATCTTTTTAAAAAACTGGCTGCTATTGGTATAGATATCTCAAAACACGTACAAATCAAGGATATAAGCACCTCTCTGGAGAAATATTTTCTTAGAAAGAGCTCCATTTTAATGACAAAAACCTATATAATAATGGTAAACGGTACTCCGCAGCTTGTTGCTCTTTTTGAGCAGCTGGAGCTCTCTGGAGTAACCGACGTTAACATTACCCGGGCAGAGCTCTCCAATATTGAACAGGCCGGACGGGAGGTGATGGCACAGGCGGCTCAAAATGCCAAAAAGAGTGCAGATGCAGTTGCACTTGCTCTGGGAAGAGTTGTGGGTAAAGCAATCTATATCCAAAGCTACGCAAGCTTCCCCAGAACTTTATATGTCAACACTACATTTAAAAGGGCATCTCAGGAATCTGCCCTAATGTTATCTGCAGATATGAGCTCTCAGCCGGATTTTGAAAAGATAAAGCTGGAGCATCAGGTTACAGTAAGGTTTTCTCTGGAGTAAAATCAATAAATAAATTAGCTGCTTAAAAGATGAAGAAGAGGTCAGTAAAAAAAGGTCGGGCTAGGTATCTGATACCTGCGGCCATTCTATTGTTACTTATCTTCTTCTTATTCGGGTTCAACAGAAAAGTCTCTCTGTCAAGTCTGGGCATCTCTTTAGACGAAGAGTTGCCTGTCGCACTCAATCATCTTCTTAGTAATGAGATGTCAAATCTCGAAGAGACCAAAAAAATGGACGATCAGATTGAGCACTTTATGCGCAGATGGGAGATAAAGGGGGCATCTCTGGCCATAATGAAAAACGAGCGCCTGATATATGCCAAGGGTTACGGATGGGCAGACAAAGAGGCAGGGGATAGTACTGAGGTGAGACATATCTTTCGAATAGCCTCTGTTTCCAAATTAATTACGGCTGCTGCAATAATTAAACTTTGGGAGGATGGTGAGCTCTCGCTCTCAGATAAAGTATTCTCAGATAAAGGCGTTTTGAATCTTCCTCAGTTTTCTGAAATAAGAGATAAACGAGTTAAGGATATAACTATAGAGCAACTGCTCCGACACAAAGGGGGGTTCTCCAACAGAGCCGGAGATCCTATGTTCAATCTTTCTGATATCTCAAAAAAGCTAAATTTGGGAAGAGCGGCAACGACAGATGAGGTGATATCCTATGTACTATCCCAGAGGTTGGGCAACCAACCCGGCTCCGGAACAAGATACTCCAATGTGGGGTACCTTATTCTATCGAGGGTAGTAGAGACTGTTTCGGGAGAGAGTTATCAGGAGTACGTGAAAAAAAGTGTTCTCTACCCGGCTGGAGTTTATGATATGCATATCGCCGGTAATCTTTATAGTGATAAGTACCCCAACGAAGTAAAATATTACGGAGCTCACGATGAAGATGTGGTGGAGTCATATGACGGAAGTGGCAGATTGATGCCCAGATGGTATGGAGGAAACAACATAGAGGCTCTTCTTGGCGCAGGTGGATGGGTAGCATCTCCTTCGGAACTTCTTAAGCTTGTGGCGGCTATAGATGGAAGGGATAACATTAAGGATATCCTCTCAAAGGAGAGCATAGAGATAATGACCTCATCCAGCTCTTCAACCCTGCCAATAGGGTGGGCAAAATGCACCCCAAACGGAGACTGGTCCCGGACAGGTACACTATCCGGAACCAGTGCTATGGTTAAATACAACCGGGATGGTTACTCCTGGGTGTTTGTGACAAATACCAGCTCCTGGAAAGGTGCCCGTTTCCCGGGCTATATTGATGCCTTTTTCCGGGGAGCAATTCATAAGGTAGTTGAGTGGCCACAAAGAGACCTGTTTGAGTTTAAAACTGAACAGTGATCCCTATAGAGGGCAATACCGTTCCGTTCTCAATCTGAATTCTCTTCATAATATACCTCTGCTGCGGGTAAGGATCCTGAGGATTCTCAATAACTCCTGTGCTTAATAGTATATCCTCGTTCTTATACTTCTTATTGAGTGCATTCTGGATGTCCAGATATAGTTTAAGAGAGAATCTTTCAAAATAGAACTCTTTATCTATTCTTATATCCAACTGGTTGAACTGCTTAAGATATTCTGAATTATATCTGGAGTTGTCCGGATATGACCTTCCGGATGCGTCCCAGGCAGCAACATAGGAAGATCTCAACTCATCCAAAGGCGTGTATGGGTTGCCTCCGGAGTATCTGAACTTCGCTCCTATAATGTAGTTTCTAGGCAATTTGTACCCGCCTGAGAGAGTCATTAGTCGTCTGTTATCCCAACTGTTTGGCAACCATTGGTTATCTACGTTTTTAAACTGACTCCTGAAAATTGTAATTGAGCTTATAAGATTGAGCTTATCTGAGACAAACCATCTGAATGAGAACTCTGCACCAAACGCTTTGCTATCCAGCTGCGAAGATATCTCTTCGTTCCCCACAACTCCGTAATTGGTACCTTTTCCCTCTACAGGTATTGAATCCGCTACTGAGTACATTCCATTAAAGTGGAGTTTGTGAAAGAACTCAACTCCAAACTGAAACCCCTCTCCGCTTCGATAATCAAGCCCGATTGCAGCCTGATACGATCCCAGATATTTCATATCCTTATTAACATAGTCTCCGTTTGCATCTTTAAATCCCAGGGCTGTAAGCGGAGGAAGTTGATAATACTTACCGATCGCTCCGTTTATGTATAAATTTTTTGCAAACTCATATGAGAGAGATGCCCTAGGAGAGAATTGATTCAATGGGTTAGACATATAGCTCGAATAGCTGTTGCCATCTGCTCTGGCTCCAATATTTACGGAGAATTTTTTATTGGGAGATGTATAATTTGCATTTGCAAAAATCGCATACTTAACAAAAGCGAGGTCACTATTATAATTAACTGTTACGGGCTGTGCAAGAAAGATTTTCTGATATGTGTCGTTGCCATATTGAGGAAGATCTGCTCCAAAACCTGTTGTAACTCTAAAATCTGACATTCTGGTTACATTCTCCAGACGGAACTTTGTCTCCTGCTCAACAGAACGGTATTTAAGGGTAAGATTATCCGGTGAAGATTCATCGTTCCCTCTGTATTTTGTATTCCTATTGTTAAGATAGCTGTGGCTTAAGTAGAGATTCAAGGTATTTCTCCCGTAGAAATAGCGGTATGCAGCACCTAAAGTGAAGACCTCTTGTTGAATAACAGGCAGATATGCAAGAATATACTCTCTTGACTCCTCTCCGTTAGTGTTATCATTGAGAGTCATATTATCGAAACCTGCCAGTCCTATAAATGTCAGCTCGTGACGGTTATCAAACCTGGTCTCAATTTTAAACTGAACATCTGAGAATGACGGAAGAAAAGGCAACCCTATTGCCTTAAAGAGGAACTGAAGATATGAGGTTCTTGCAGATACAAGATAGTTGGTTCTCTTACTTAAGTGGCCGTTTGAGCTTAACCCTGCCTCGGAAGCACCCACAGTAAATTTATAGCTGTTCCGAATGGGGTCTCCGTCCTTTAGCTTGATATCCAGCACAGAGCTTAATGCTCCACCCTTGTTGACAGGAAAGGTACCTGCATAGAAATCTACCTCTCTTATAAAGTCTGCGTCAATTATTCCGGCAGGACCTCCCGAAGAGCCTTGTGTGCTAAAGTGGTTTATTGTTGGAATTTCAATCCCGTCCAGGAAAAATCTATTCTCCGATGGGCCGCCCCCCCTTACAAGCAGGTCATTTCTGTACCCGCCGGCATTTACTGCACCAACTCCGGGAAGTGAAGCTATTACTCTTGAGATATCTCTGTTCGCTCCCGGATTTCTCTCAATCTCCTGAACCCCAATGCTTCTTTGCGAGAGAGGACTTTCGGGGAAACGCCTGAATGGATCTGCTTTTGGTTTGACAGTAATCTGATTGAGCAACCTGCTCTCCTGCTCAATCTCTGCTCTAATAAAATAGCCGGATGAGGAGACCATAAACTCTTCTGATATATATTGGTTGTATCCAAGCAGATCTACCTGAATCCTGTATGCTCCGGCAGGAAGATTATCAATCTTAAACCTTCCTAACGAGTCCGAAATTGCGAATTTTGTCCCTTTCCAGATTGATACCGTTGCAAAAGCAACCGGCTCCCGGTTCTCTTTATCGATAATTACTCCGTTAAGGGTATAATTTTTTGGTTCCTCCTCTTCTAAGGCATATAACATAATATTTGTGCCAAAAATTATTAGCACCGAAACTAAGGCTCTGAATATATATAATTTAAAATCTGCTCTCATAACTTAAAAATTGATTGTTATAAGAACAGATTTTTAACCAAATTGTTCAAATAATTTTACCTCTCTTTGAACAACCCTCCAGCCATAAGATGAAGTGTAATCTCCGAAACTTTAGTCTGATATAGAGCTCTTAGTTTTCTATCGGATGCATCCAGGTAAGAGAGCTGGTAATCCCTGAATTCAATTCCTGACAAAGAGCCAAGCCGGTACATCTCCATAGCTGCTTCCAGATTCAGAAATGCGCTCTCCCTGCTCTCCTGCTCAAACTCAATCAGCCTTAAATTATTGTTATACAGGTTATAGAGCTGTCTCAATTCGCTCTCCAGATTCTGCTCTTCCATCAATATGTTAATCCTGGCACTCTCTTCATTTATTCGCGCATTTTTTATTCTCCTGTTTATCTCATTCCCGTCAAATATGGGAATAGAGAGAGATAGCCCCCAGTTGAGCCCGTTAGACTCATTAAATTTGGATGGGAAAAGCTGGCTTCGGTTGATATTGTAATTATATCCTGCAGACAGATCTAAAGATGGATATCTGGAAGATGTGGCAATCTTTGTATCGAGTTGTGCCACTCTCTCTCCAACTCTTAAAGAGTTAAGAGATGTATTAGCCTGTAGTGCCATCTCGAGAAGCTCATTAAAATTTAGCTGTCTCTCCGGAATTATTGTGTCACTTATTACATAATTTGACTCAAAGGGGATGTTCATCATTCTGTAGAGCTCGAGATAGCCGTTTTTAAGATTCTCCTTTTGAAGCATCAGCCTTGAAGAGTCACTGTTGAGATAGATCTTGGCCTGTTTATACTCAAGTCCGGAGTCGCTACCGATGTTGTATCTGGTAAGCGCCTGATTATATCTCACCTGCGATATAGCTACCAGCTCGGTCAAGAGATTTACCTGATTCTGAAGACTAATAATCTGATAATAGTGAGTAGATATCTTCATAATGAGATTCTCTACCACAGATCGGAAATTATACTCCCCCTGAGCAAGCAGTTCAATCTGTTTTTCTCTTGAAGCAAACATAGAGAGACCGTCAAAGAGCCTCCAGTTTAATGAAGCGCTGTTAATGACAGAAGTACTTTTGGAAACAGAGTTTTCTCTGTTATCCTGAGAGATATAATTATTTTGATTTAGTTTACTATCGCTTAATCTTGACCCAAGTGTAACGGTTGGCATAAATGGGGCAAGAGTTACGTTGTTCTTTATAATCTCAAGATTATTCCCGGAAATAATTACGGAATAATTTGACTCCAATGCTTTAGATATACAACTTTCAAGAGTAAGTGTTTTATCCTCACCTTGTGGTATAGCAGCTATTAAATTTGAAGACAGCAAAATTAGAAAAGCTGTCGTTAGTACATATATTTTCATCTCTTTTCCTCGAAATTTGCTTTTGTTGAAGATATAATTGAGTACATCGCAGGAATAATATATAGAGTAAAGAAGGTAGAAAAAATGAGTCCCCCGGCAACAGTTACACCCATAGATATCCTGCTCTCTGCCCCGGCTCCGGTAGCGAATACCATAGGGGCAAT
>JAUYTH010000324.1 GCA_030695165.1 Bacteroidales bacterium | reverse complement strand
AAAAGGTATTGGAGAGACTTCTTCCTCGGATGTAGGCGAGAGGCGAGATGAGAAGTTTCTCGTTTTTAAGCATCTCTTCGATTCTAACAACCTCTCTGCTGGTATTTTTGAATGCTCTTTTTATAACTGCAAGGTTATCGTAGAGAGGAATCATATATGGACCAAGTTTCTCCTTTATATCTCCGGGAAGAAACCCCATCTCCTGATTCTTTAGAGGAATAACAGGGCGGGAGAGAAGTATCTGGTCAAAAATACGCTCCTGAGCAACTGCAGCAGCCAGTGCAAGCAGAGTCTTTCCGGTACCTGCAGTTCCGGTAAGGGAGACCAGTTTAATATCGGGATTCATCAGAGCGTCAATGGCAAAAGTCTGCTCTTCGTTTCTCGGCTCTATTCCGTAACACTTCTGCTTCTTAACTGCAATAAGAGTTCTGCTTGTGCTATGGTATCTGGCAAGAATTCTGTTATCCTTTTTGCTCCCGGTTAGGATATAGAGTTGATTGGCGGGTACACCCTTAAGCTTTAGCTCATTGACAGGCACTCCATCTGGCTGATAGAATAGCCTCTGTAATATATCTTCCGGAACATCAGTAAGAGTAATAACCTCTTTCATAATATTCTCTACTCTCTCCTCGGTAATTTTGTCTGTTAGATAATCATCTGCCATTAGATGAAGAGCTTTGGCCTTCATCCTTAGGTTTATATCCTTAGTGACCAGCACTACGATTCTCTCAGGATTCTTCTCCTGAAGCCACTCTGTTGTTGCGAGGATTCTGTGATCCTGAGTATCCTCAAAGAAGGACTCTGCCATTAAATCGCTAAACGGGTGGCCAAGCTCAATTTTGATTAGCCCCTTCCCTTTTCCTATTGAGACGCCGGTATCAAAAAGTTTATTGTCTGTTATCTTATCCATCTCACGAACGAACTCTCTGGCATTGTAGTTTAGAGTATCATTCCCCTTTTTGAATTTATCCAGCTCTTCTATTACACCAATTGGAATGACAATGTCATTCTCCTGGAAATTGTGGATGGCACGAAAGTCGTGTAAGATAACGTTGGTGTCAAGCACAAAGATCTTTGGTAATTTCTTTTTTTTCATAGTGCTATATTTTTGACTTTGTTTTACTGATGGTTCTCTATCCAAATACGAGCATTTACAAACATCTCTATCCAAGGGGTTACTTCGTGTGTGCTCTTTCCGTTACCATACCAGGCCCAGTTATGAGGATAGATACATCTCTCCGGATGTGGCATCATTGCAAGATGTCTTCCGTCGCTACTGCACACTCCGGCCACCCCCTGAGGCGACCCATTAGGGTTTGCAGGGTAGTCATTATAGTTATATCTAACAGCAACGTTGTATTTTGATATCTCCCCCGGGAAGGCAAATTTACCCTCTCCGTGAGCTACCCAGATACCGAGTGATGAGCCTTCCAAAGATTTAAGCATAACCGATGGTGAGCTCTCGATTGTAACTCCTACAAAGGCACTCTCATATTTATGGCTGTCGTTATGATGCATCTTTGGCGATATTTCACGTCTATCAGGAGTGATCAGTCCAAGTTCTGCCATTAACTGACATCCGTTGCAAATTCCCAGGCTTAGGGTATCTTCCCTGAGATAGAAATTCTCCAGAGCTTTTGAAGCCTTCTCATTATAAAGAAAAGCACCTGCCCAACCTTTGGCAGAACCTAGAGTATCTGCGTTGGAGAAGCCTCCGACAAACACAATAATCTGCACACCCTCCAGATTCTCTCTTCCAGAGACCAGATCTGTCATATGAACATCCTTCACGGCAAAACCTGCAAGATGAAGTGCCCAAGCCATCTCTCTGTCTCCATTGGAGCCCTTCTCGCGTATAATAGCTGCAACTGAGCGGCGTTCCACAGAGGCCGGTGTGCCATTAAGAGCAGGGGCTAATTTGCTTAACTCTCCGCTGAACCCGTCCGGAAACCTGAATTTGAGCGGCTGACTCTTATAGTTGTTGAATCTTTTTGCGGCAAGTTCTTGTGGTATCTGTTTTGAGTCAAAAAGATATGATGTGCGGAACCAGATGTCCCTTAAGTTCTCTATGTTGAATTTGAAATGTTTTTTGTGAAGTTTAACGTCAAGAATCCGTTTTTTGCTGTAGTGCCCTATGTTGAATATGGCAACACCAAACTCCCCTGCAATATTCTCAACCTCGCCCATAACTGAGTTGTTGACCTGAACAACTATGGCAGGGCTCTCTGCAAACAGCAGTTTAATAGGATCTCTCTCCTCCATTGAGCTGAGGTCTATATCCATACCACCTGAACCATTTGGAAAGTTCATCTCCAGCAGAGCTGTTATTAGACCGCCGGCAGATATGTCGTGTCCGGCTAGAAGTAGTCTCTTCTCCACTAATTTTTGAACTGCAGCAAAACACTCTTGAAAATAGGTTGAAGAGAGAACATCCGGGCACTCATCTCCAAGTTGTGCAGTGACCTGTGCAAATGCACTTCCACCCAAAGCAAAGCTCCGCTCACTCATATAGTTGAAAGGTATGTAGAGAATTGAGCTGTCGCTCTCACTCTCAAGTACCGGTTTAACAATATTTGTTATATCGTTGCATTGGCAAACAGTAGATACTATTAGTGTCCCAGGAGAGAGAACCTTCTCTCCATCAGGATATTTCTGAGTCATAGATAGGGAGTCCTTGCCGGTCGGGATATTGATTCCAAGCTCTATAGCAAAGTCGCTGGCCCCCTTGACTGCCCTGTAGAGACGAGCATCTTCTCCCAGATTACGGCAAGGCCACATCCAGTTTGCAGATAGCGAAACTCCTTTTATTCCACCATCGATGGGTGTCCAGATAAGGTTTGTGAGAGACTCTGCGATTGCTACTCTGCTCCCGGCTGCCGAGT
Organism: Bacteroidales bacterium; assembly: GCA_030695165.1. Classification (GTDB taxonomy): domain Bacteria; phylum Bacteroidota; class Bacteroidia; order Bacteroidales; family UBA932; genus Bact-08. The sequence continues at coordinate 770 of JAUYTH010000324.1, read as the reverse complement.
CTATCATAGCCACAGCAGGGGCGTGTCCGATTGAGGTTGCCATACCCTTTTTACTTCCGTAACCAATCTCTACGGCTCCTAAGTTATTTAGCGGAAGTTGAATCTCACCTACACTCTGTTGAGCGGCAATCAGCCCGGTAACAGAGCGGTCTACCTTGTTGGTGAGCCAGTCTTTACAAGCCACCGACTCAAGCTGAAGAACCTGCTCGAGATAGTACTCCACATCATCTTCGTCATACTCAAGCGGGTACCACTTCTCGCTAACGCTCATATCCTCCATTATGGTTTTTGGTGCAGAGCCGAACATATCTTCAAGAGCAAGATCGATTGGTTTCTCGCCGCTATTTTTATCTTCCAGAGTGAAGTTTCCTTGACCGGTTGCCTCACCTATAACATACATTGGCGCCCTCTCCCTCTGTGCAATCTTCATAAAGGCATCGGTATCCTGAGCCTTCATTACCAAACCCATTCTCTCCTGAGATTCGTTTCCGATTATCTCTTTTGCAGATAGGGTAGGGTCCCCTTTAGGCAATTTGCTTATATCAATATCTCCCCCAGTCTCCTCAATAAGTTCCGACAGGCAGTTCAGGTGCCCACCTGCACCGTGGTCGTGGATAGATATAATTGTGTTGTTTTCGCTCTCGGCCAGTGCACGAATTGCATTATAGACCCGCTTTTGCATCTCTGGATTGGAGCGCTGGATTGCATTAAGTTCAATAGAGTTATTGAACTCTCCGGTGGCAACAGATGAGACTGCACCTCCACCCATT
>JAUYTH010000322.1 GCA_030695165.1 Bacteroidales bacterium | reverse complement strand
TGTAACGTTGAGCAGCACCAGAAGAGAAGATCTGCTCTTCGATAAAGAGACTCTTAATAGAATTTGGATTTTAAGAAACTATCTCGCAGATATGAACTCTGTAGAAGCTATGGAGTTTATGAAGAGTCGTCTTATAAGAACAGATAATAATCTGGAGTTCCTTCTCTCAATGAACGGAGAGTAATAATAAACAGTGATGGAGTTTGCTACAACCCGAGAAGATGTAGCAAAACTCCCACTACCAATCCAACAACCACATTAATAGCCTTAGATTTAACAAAACTGCTCTTGCTCTCTGCAAGCAGTGGAAGTGCAGTGTGTCCGTCCTGAACGATTGAGCTTGCAAGCAGCACACTGAACGGTATAAATCCCCCTGCAAAAAGCGTGATGAAAACCATATGAGGTCCCGATTCAGGAATAATACCAATTAAAACTGCCAGTAAGATCATTATGTATATATTCTGAGCAATCCACTCTTCAATATGCAAAAACGGCATACCGATGTGAATTACCAGAAGAACTCCGAATGTCCAGAGAAAGATTGATTTGAGATGTTTTTTTACTACGTGATTCCAAAGGTGCTCCTTAATAAAGTGCTCATTGGCCTTTGCTGTTAACAAAAGAGTAAGAAGACTCACTCCAGCAAAAATAAGATTGAGCCACCTCTCATTTAATATATCAAAGCTACCGTGGTTATGACTATCAATTACACCGTGGTCGTGATTATGAGCTTCTTGTGCAGGATTGTGATCTGTGCAGCTCTCGTCGTGTTTATGTTCTTGCATCTCGTCCTGAATGCAACTTTTTTGGTCTTCCGGAGTGTTTTGCGAATCGTGTTGATGTGACTCTTGAGCAGTGTGATTATGAGCAACTATTTGGCTCTCTGTTGTCGTATGATTATCTGCAACTCCGTGATTGTGATCGTGTTCCAGGATGCCTGCAACAACTGCTAAGATAAATATGGCAATACCGCCCATAATGAGAAGCCTCTCCCTTGAAACTTTTCTGAAGTTATCTCTTATTTTTGCTCCGAATATTGGTGTATTTGCAACCTTTTTTTCTGTGCAACAGTTTTCGTGCAGAGCATAATGCTCCGGTTCAAATGGTGCAACCTCTTTTTTGTAGAATTTATCTACGACTATACCTACAGTAACTCCAATTACAAATAATATTATAAAGAGAATGATTGCTGTTTTTGGTATTAGAGCCAATAGAATAAATGCTTCATCTCCGGAAGAGGCTATCATCATTGCTACCAGGGCTCCAAAACTAAGGAGCTTGTGAGTAAACAGTGAGACTACCGCAAAGCCTCCTATGCATCCGGGAACCAATCCAAGAAGTGCTGCAAGTAAAACCTGCTTTTTGGGAGATTTTTTTAGCTTCTCAAAACTCTTTCCGTGAGAGTGAATGTTAATGTACTCTATTAGCAGCATCATTATCATCACAAGACCTGTGATTAGTACGCTGTTTTTTAGTGCTTCCAGTAGTGGTGTCATCAATTTTTGTTTAATTTAATTAATTCGGATGCTGCTGCAAAAGAGCTTATTTCGCCTTTTAGGACTTTATCTTCGTACACCCTAAGGTGTTTTTTAATAACAGGGTTTTCAAAGAATCTGTTTTTTAACTCCTCCTGAATAGCTTCGTACATCCAATATCTGGATTGCTCCCTTCTATTGTGAAGATAGTAGCCGTTGCTCTCGGTGTGAATAAAATAGTCCAGAATGATTTTAAGAACATCCTCAAGCCCCTCTTTTGTAACAGCAGATGTTGTAACCGCAGTGGGTATCCAACCCGACTGCGCAGGAGGAAAGAGGTGAAGTGCATTTGAGTAGAGGGCTTTTGCAAGTGTAGCTTTATTAATGTTACTGCCATCAGATTTTGTGATTGCAATGAGATCACTCATCTCCATAATACCTCGTTTTATCCCCTGAAGTTCGTCTCCGGCTCCTGCAAGCATAAGCAGAAGAAAGAAATCACTCATAGAGTGAACCGCTGTCTCCGATTGTCCTACGCCTACGGTCTCTATAAATATAACATCAAAGCCTGCTGCTTCGCAAAGAATTATGCTCTCTCTGGTTTTTCTTGCTACGCCTCCCAAAGATCCGCTGCTGGGCGAGGGCCTAATAAAGGCATTTTTATCGTTACATAGGGTCTCCATTCTGGTCTTATCTCCCAAAATACTCCCTTTTGTCTTTTCACTGCTTGGGTCGATAGCCAGCACGGCAAGTTTGTGCCCCCTGCTAGTAAGTAATCCGCCAAAAGCCTCAATAAATGTGCTTTTCCCTGCACCGGGAACCCCGGTAATTCCAATCCTCATAGACTTTACAACGTGAGGGAGAGATCTTGCAACAACTCTCTGAGCTATTGCTCTGTGATCTGCCCTGGAGCTCTCTATAAGGGTGATGGCCTGGCTGAGTATAGTCGTGTTTCCTTCGAGGATGCCCTTTAGATACTCGTCCTCTGAGAGTATCCCGGGTCTGTTTTTTTTGTAGAAATTTCCAATATAGGGATTAACAACCGGAGGTTGTTCAATACCCTTATTAACTTGAAGCGCACTCTCAAATTTATTATCGTGCATCATAGATACTATTTAACAATATTACCTGTTATTATTAGGTTAATAACTGGTCTGGAAGGTGAGTTGGTTATTAGTGATAGGATATGCCCCTTCTCTCCTGCCTCCAGAGATGTATCTATCTTAACCTCTACGACTCCTGTTTCTCCCGGGGCAATTTTTGAAGGGTTCTTTGCAGAGATTTTCTTATCTCCTGTATCTATCTTATGGATGAGAAGATCTCTCCTCCCAAGGTTTCTTATTTTAAAAGTGGTTGTGACTTGTGTCCCGGCTTTTACCTTACCATAATCGAAGGAGCTGGAGTTTGCCATAGGTAGTGGGGCGTTGTCGCTCTCCTCTTTAGTAAGGGAAGCGAAGTTGTCTCTAATGTTAGCAAAAACACGCACCCTCGTGGAAGGCACCTCCTTACCATTTATTACTACAGAGCTGGTATACTCTGTATCTCCCCAATTTACAGCATCATTTGTGTTTATTGTTACCTTTAGCTGAGCTTTAGAGCCTGGTGATATTTTGGAAGGAGATAGCTCAAATGAGAGCCCTTTAGATGCGTTTGTAAAATCTACCTGAATCTCTCTTGAAGAGGTATTTGCAACCTCAACTAACTCGTATTTTACATCTCCCTGAGCAATATTGTCCAAATCTATTATTGAGCTGCGAAGTGATAACCCTCCGAAATTCTCAGGAAAGAGCTCCTTTAAGGATTTTGGCTTATCGTGAACAACACCCTTGATTCTTAATACTCTAGGCCTGGCTTCTCCGGTTATATACACTGTTAGAGATTTGTCAAAAGGGTAGGGGCCCTGGTCGTTAAGAAAGGTGACCTTAAGCGTTCCTGTTTTACCCGGCAGAACCGGACTCTTTGTCCACTCGGGAGTGGTGCATCCGCAAGAAGATATTACTGTCTGAATCAGGACGGGCTTTGTGGTTATATTTTTAAAGGTAAATGTGTGTGAGTGCTTGCCGGACTTTAGCATTATATCTCCAAAGTCGTGAACCATCTTGTCAAACTCCAGTGTTTGTGCACTGCCTACGGTTGCTGTAAAGCAGATGAGCATCAGGGCAACTGCCAGAGATGATGGTAATATAGAGCTTCTCATATATAGAGTTAAATTTTTAATGTTCTCCTTACAAAGATACAATTTGTATTTGTTCTATTAAACCAAATTTATATCTTTGCAACAATCAAACCAATTTAAATTAAACAAAAAATGGCTTACAAAATTTCTGAAGACTGCACTTCTTGTGGAACTTGCATTGACGAATGTCCGGTTGAGGCTATCTCTCCTGGTGATATCTATGTAATTGACCCTAACATATGTACCGATTGTGGTACTTGTGCAGATGTATGCCCGGTAAGTGCAATCAGTCCGGTGTAATTTATTACCAATAAAATAAGGGTGTGCAAAATTTTGTACACCCTTTTTTATTTCGGGACGCTGTGTAAAGTACTTTGATTATCTGTTACTTATTGATCTCTGAATCCAGAATCTCCTGAATATCATCTACACATCCGCCGCATATTGTACCTGCACCTGTTGCATCACCAATCTGTTCGACTGTTTTACATCCCTGCTCTTTAATGGCTTTTACTATTTCACTTTTATAAACTTCGTTGCAGTTGCAAATTATAACATCTCCGCTCATATTTTTATCCTTTTTTCTTGTTTCTAATTTCTAAATTTTACTTTTTTATAAACTTATAACAAACGTATTTAAAAATTGTTGTGAAGAGTTTAAAACTCTTTTCTACTCTAATGTAAAGAAAAAGGTTGCTCCTTTGCCGGGCTCAGATTCTGCCCAAATCTCACCACCGTGTTTTTCAATTATCCGTTTTACTGTGGAGAGACCAACTCCGGTCCCGCTGTATTCAACTCCGGAGTGGAGCCTTACAAATGGTTGGAAGAGCTTATCTGCCTTTGACATCTCGAAACCGGCTCCGTTATCTTTTATAAAGAATAGATCTTTCCCGAAGTACTCTTTTTTGCCGAATATAATTTCCGGGTTTTCGGTTTTAGAGCTGTATTTCACTGCATTTCCGATAAGATTATCCAGAACTACTCTCATTAGTTTATTATCTGCATGTGCCTTAAGCTTAGACTCAATAGTTACAACAGGTTTACTTTCTGGATATCTAAGCAAAATACCTCCAAGTATATCATTTGCTATATCACTGAGATCCAGCTCCTCCTCCTTAAGATCCAACCTTCCGGACTGTGAGAAAGCAAGAAGATCTTTTATAAGTTGGGTCATTTCAAGGGCAGACTCCAGGATGTATTTAACATAACCTCTCTCATCTTCATTTACGGTACTCTCCGGATTGTCAATAATGGCACTTGTAAAACCTATTATCACTGCCAGTGGAGATTTCAAGTCGTGAGATACTGTGCGGGAGAAAGCGTCCAGATCTTCGTTTGCCTGCAGAAGACTTCTGTTTGTCTCTTCCAGCTTCATCTTGATGGAGGTCAACTCTTCATTTCTTTGAATAGCAGTATCATATACCGATACCAAAAGGTCTAGTATCTGCCTTCTTCCGGAAGTTATTTTAAACTCCTCTCCCCGGTATCTGAGGTTAATAGGTTCTGCTTTTAAACTTATAACCCCCTCTTCGATTTGACTTCTGTTGTTGATGAGGTGCTCAATTCTGGAGAGCAAATACTTCTCGTCGTATGGTTTTGTAATAAAATTATCTGCACCTGCCTGAAGCCCTCTTATTATGTCGTTTGGATCCTGCAAAGAGGTGAGCAAAATTACCGGAATTGCACTGGTAGAAGAGTTATCCTTTACCTGCCTGCATAACTCATAGCCATCTATTCCGGGCATTATTATATCACTTATAATAAGAGAAGGTACTCTCTTTCCTATGTAGATCAAAGCCTCCTCTCCTGTAGAGAAGATTCGGTAATCGAATTGGTGTTTCTTAAAGAAGTATTCCAGCCTTTTTGCCTGTACAAGAGAGTCCTCTACTGCCAGAATATACCCGTTTACTAATTCATTCATTATATTATGATCTATTTTTATTTAGCATATTATTAATCTCTTTTGCAATATTTTCCGGAGAGAGAACACTGCAGGCTGCGCCTAGTTTCACTGCCTCTTTTGGCATTCCGTAAACAAGTGATGACTCCTCATTCTGAGCAAAAGTGTAACACCCGGAGTCACTCAGTTTTTTAAGACCATCTGCTCCGTCTCTCCCCATTCCGGAGAGCAGAATTGCTATACACTCCTTGCCGCATACCTCATTTATACTTTCAAATAGCACATCAATTGATGGGACGTGTCCGTTTGATTTTTTATTGTCGGAAAATATAATTGTCATACTCTTATCTACTCGCATATGTCTCTCTCCGGGAGCAATATATACTATTTTCTCCTCAAGTAATTCACCCTTTGTGGCTACTTTTACTTTGTGACTTGAATAGTTGTTAAGCCACGAAGCAAACCCTTCAATAAAATGAGGGTCTATGTGCTGAACAACAACAACAGGAGTTACAACATCCACACTTAAATTGCTGAGTAGTATCTTGAGACTCTCCGGCCCGCCGGCAGATGCTCCGATTGCAATTAACTTTACATCCTTTGGAGGAGTACACCTGATTTTTGGTCTTAAAGTTGGCACCTCCTCTGAGCTGTTGATTAGTATTGTGTTAGTGTAACTAATCCCATTAGATCGGTTACTCCTTTTCACAACTTTTATCTCAGACATAATCCTGAGTGTGTTTCTGTATTTTGAGGCCTCCTTGCTATAGTTGGGGTCCGAAGGTCCTGCAGGCTTTGGCAGAATATAAACGGCTCCTGCATCCAGCTCTTTGATTGCAAGATCTGTGTCACTCGTCTGGTAAACATTGCTCACAATTACAATCGGAACAGGATTAGATTGCATAATCACTTTGGTAGCTTCAATACCATCCATTACCGGCATAAAAATATCCATACTGATTATATCGGGCTTGTAGAGAGAGGCGTATTTAATTGCCTCAAGTCCATTACTTGCAACGGCAACTACCTCAAATTCATCGTTCTCACTCAGTATGCCTCTCAGGATCTTCTGATATAAGGGAGAGTCCTCAACTATAAGAACCCTAATTGGTCTGCCGGTGTTAAGATCGTATCGGAACATAAACTTTCTCTTAAATAAACCTTTTGATTGTTTGAATCAGATTACTCTTTTCAAAGTTGCTCTTTATAATATAGGCATCTGCTCCCGCCTCCATTCCCATTTTCATATCGTTTTGTGTTTCAAGTGCAGTAACCAGAATAATAGGTATCTGCGGGCAAGTTTTTGACTCTCTGACTCGTTTGGTTAACTCAAATCCATTCATTCTTGGCATCTCTATATCGGAGATGAGCAGATCAAACTCCTCGTTTTCTAGTTTGTTATATCCGTCAAGACCATCAACTGCTGTTGTAACCGAGTATCCGGCATTCTCCACAAAGTTTTTGAGCATTGCTCGCACTGTAATAGAGTCTTCCACTATAAGAATTCTCTTCTCCCTCTCCTCTATAGGTGAATTTTGTTGCATAGATTGTTCGTGCTCAAAGAGTTCCGGATTTTCCGATGCACTATCTATTACCTCACTTACATTTACTACAGGAATAACCTTTCCATTTTCAATAATGGTTACACCAGCTATGTTTCTAACGTATTGTAATTGAGGCCCCATATCTTTAACTATTCCCTCATACTCTCCGGCAATCTTATCTACAATAAAAGCAATTCGTTTATTATTGCTTATAAGGATTACAAGCCTAATGACATCGTTTTTTCTGTTTACAAAATCTGCTCTTTCGATACCCAGTACCTTCGAGAGCCTTACAACTCCTATGGTTTCGCCGTTAATACACTTAATGACGCTTTTGTCTCCAATGTTCCCAATTACATCAGGAGAGACTCTCACTGCTTTATCTAAAAACAGGGAAGGAATCATCAAAGGCATACCCTCCGATTCTATTAGAATTCCTCTGAAGGTAGAAATAGTTTGAGGCAAGGTTATAGTAAACTTTGTTCCTTTACCTTTTTCGGAAGTAACCTCTATTGAACCACCCAGAATTGAAATCTTCTCAGCCACAATTGACATTCCCAAACCTCTGCCGGAGATATCTGTGACAAATTTTCTTGAAGATACCCCGGATTTGAATATCAGGGAGATTATCTCCTCCCCGGAGAGAGTCTCTGTGTTAGTTCCTAAAAGAAGACCGTTCTTAACTGCAGAACTTAATACACTTTCCAAATTTATACCTGCACCGTCGTCGGAGATGGTAATCCTTACCTTTCTGTCAATAAGCTTTTCTATTCTGATGTCAATCTTGCCCTTTATCTCCTTTCCAATATCTACTCTCTCCTGGGAAGTCTCAATACCGTGGTCTATACAGTTACGGATGATATGTATGAGCGGATCCTTAAGCTCTTCTAGGATTCTTCTGTCTATCTCTGTCTCTTCACCTCTGATATTTAATGCAATCTCTTTGGAGTACTCTTTAGAGAGATCCCGGATCATCTTAGGGATAACCTTAAAGAGGGTAGAGAAGTTGGCAAGAAGAGTCTCTCTAATGTTAATTATAAGGTCGTCAATCATTCTGGAAGAGACAGACTGGAATGCTATAAGATCTTTTATTATTTTATATAGTTCGTCGTCTTTATGTCTGATATAGACGTTCTCCAGGCTCTTTCTGTAATATTCCAGTGTGGTTTTAACGGCTATAAAATCTTCACTCTCAGATAGTATTTGGTGAAGATGGCCTGTAGGAATCCTAACTGAGTAAAGATCGTGGCGCTCTGTCTCTTTTTCGTGTGCTTCACTCTCTTTTGTCTCCTCAATAATTAAGTTTGCGACCTCTGCGGCATCAGTCAAGATATCCTCTTTTTGATCTTTTAACTGCTGCAGGGAGAGCTTAAGGAGGTACTCCAGATTTCTTATTGTTGCATTTGCACTTACTGAGACATTTTTCTCTCCATCATTAAGATTCTCTATGAGTACCTTGAGT
>JAUYTH010000307.1 GCA_030695165.1 Bacteroidales bacterium | reverse complement strand
TGCCCGCTTTCTTTGAGGATTGCAAAGGTAAGAGAAATATTTGTTCTTGCAATATCATTTGTGTAAAAAATCAACTTTTTTCTAACAATATTGCGCTCCATCTCTCCATCTCTCTTACGAATACTATCTTTAGACCCACCTCTTGTGACGCTCTCTCAATAATTGGCACATCTTCCCTGTAAAATCCACTAAGCAAAAGTCTACCTGCAGATAAAAGGCCTCTTGCATATGTCTCGATGTCTGAAACAATTATGTTACGGTTAATGTTCGCCAATATAAGATCATATTTTGATGCCTGAATAAGAGAGGCATCTCCTGTTAGGGAGATAATCTTCTCTGCAACCCGGTTTTTGTTGCTGTTCTCAATGGATGATGCAACTGCAACAGGGTCTATATCAATTGCGTGAACAGGAGCTGCTGCCCCCATTTTTGCAGCCAATATTGCTAAAATTCCTGTTCCGCAACCCATATCCAGAGTTTTCTTACCCTTTATCTTCATATCCAGCATTGTCTCAATCATAAGATAGGTGGTCTGGTGATGTCCCGTTCCAAATGCCATCTTTGGATCAATTGTTATGGAATACCTGCTCTTGGGCAGCCCTTTGTGGAATGTCGCCTTTACTGTACACCTATCTCCTACAACAATTGGAGAAAAATTGCTCTCCCAAAGTGCATTCCAGTTTTGTCCCTGAATGAAGTTGTTTGTAACCTTTACAGAATACTCCCCGTTGTGGGCAAAGCCGGAGATGATAGTCTTAATATCCCCGGGTGAGTGACTCTCCTGCGGAATATAGGCCTTTAGAAAGGGTGACTCTACAACAAAACTCTCAAACGGGAGATCCTCTATCTGAGCTATTATAAGCTCTGCAATATCTTCTGAGAATGGTTCAATCTCGAAACAGACCTCAATATAGTTCATCAGAAAGATTTAATAATTGCTGCAAAATCTGCTGCAGATAAGGATGCTCCTCCTATGAGCCCGCCATCTACATTTTTGCGGGCGAACAACTCCTGAGCATTCGAGGGTTTGCAGCTCCCTCCGTATAGTATTGAGATGTTATCTGCACAAGAGGGAAACTTATCTGCGACAACACCTCTAATAAACTCGTGCATCTCCTCTGCCTGGTCCGAGGAGGCTGTCTTTCCTGTACCAATGGCCCAAACAGGTTCGTAAGCTATAATGACTCTGTCAAGATCTGCTTCATTCAAATTATAGATAACCTCTTTAATCTGAGAAGATACTACATCAAAATGTCTATTCTGCTCTCTCTCCTGTAACCTCTCTCCTATACAGTAAATAGGGCTCATTCCGGCTTTGAGTACCAGCTCTATCTTTCTTAAAAGCAAATCGTTGGTCTCATTGTAATACTCTCTTCTCTCGGAGTGTCCGATTATTACAAATTTACATCCAATAGCTGAGAGAGTATTTGGAGAAACCTCACCGGTATAGGCACCGGATTCGTGATCTGCACAGTTTTGGGCAGCCAGTGAGATTCTGCTCTTTTCGCTCTTTAACAGAGAAGATATGGTCGCCAGATGAGTGAAGGGGGGTGCAACGATTACCACAGTCTGCTCGGATAGATCATTTACCAGTTGATTTATCTCATTTACCAAAAGAAGACCCTCTTCTATGTTTGTATTCATCTTCCAGTTGCCTGCTACTACTCTTTTTCTCATATATATTATAATTAAATTGCTCTGTTAAGTGGGCAAAAATACGAAAATAAAATCAAACAGATTTATCTTTTTTTGCACTATCTTAGAGGCCAAATCTTAAGAGCGAGTTGAAAAAGGAGAGATCATACCACACCAAATATATATTGATATTCGCCTCATTATTAATATTTACGATCCTAAATCTGGTGCTAGGATCAATAATATTGCCAATCGGGGATATCTTTAATGCAATTACCGGTGGCGACGCTCCCAGGGTTGTGAGCGATATTCTATTCTCGTTAAGGGTCCCAAAAGCGATTACAGCTCTGCTCGCAGGAGCAGCCCTGTCGGTTTGCGGTTTGCAGATGCAGACCCTCTTCAAAAATCCACTTGCAGATCCCTATATATTAGGCATAAGTTCCGGAGCCGGTCTTGGAGTTGCAATCTTTCTGATGGGGTTCTCTGCTTTTGGAATAACAATTCCCTCAACACTCTTTTCAAACATTGGAATTGCAGCATCTGCCTGGATTGGAGCCTTCTCTGTCACCCTTTTGATTCTTCTTGTCTCCTCCAGGCTAAAAGATAACATCTCCCTGCTTATCTTCGGTATTATGCTGGGAAGTGTTATCGGAGCCATAATATCTCTGCTTCAGTACTTCTCTGCCTCTAACGACCTTAAGATTTTTGTTATGTGGACAATGGGGAGTTTCTCTGTGCTAAGCCCTGTTAAGATATGGATAATCTTTATTTTGATCTTGATTGGTTTTGCACTCTCTATATACAATATAAAAGATCTTAATGCACTCCTGATGGGAGAGGCATATGCAAAGAGTCTTGGGGTAAATATGAAGAGTACCCGTAGAAGAATCCTGATTGCCACCACACTGCTCGCTGGAAGCGTAACAGCATTTTGCGGCCCGATCGGTTTTATAGGTATAGCAGTTCCCCACATAGCAAGACTTGTTTTTAGGAATGCAGACCATAAAGTACTCTTACCTGCAACGGCGTTTCTTGGAGCCGCCATTATGATTTTTGCAGATACAATTGCACAGCTTCCGGGTCACTCCGGAGTAATTCCGATAAATACAGTAAGTGCCCTTATCGGGGTTCCTGTCATTCTCTTTATAATTCTTAAAAGCAGGTTTATTTAGGGCGTATTATGATTAACTCAGAGATCAAAATAATGGAGTTAAAAAAGGTATCACTTGGTTATAACAAGGTGATATACTCAGAGATAGATGCATCTGCTTCACAGGGTGAAATGATAGCTGTTGTGGGTGCAAACGGAATGGGCAAGAGTACTCTTTTACGCTCAATCTCAGGTATTCTAAGATATCATAAAGGGGCTATAAATATTATGGGAAAAAGAATCGAGAGTTATTCGCCTGCCCACCTTGCACAACAGGTCACCTTTGTGCCTTCGCAAAGCCCCAGAGCAAGAGACCTATCTCTGTTCGATATGGTTGCAACCGGATGTTATAACAGATCAAACTGGCTTGGTAATATCTCTAAAGAGGATTGGATTTTAATACTTGAAACACTAGCCAAAGTGGGGCTTAAAGGTTTTGAAAAGCGTGACAGCTCCAGGTTAAGCGATGGAGAGTTCCAAAGAGCAGCAATAGCAAGAAGTCTTGTTCAAAACAGCCGGGTAATTTTACTGGATGAACCAACTGCTTTTCTTGATATTGCGAATAAGATAATAATAACCAAACTTCTCAAAGAGATTGCCCTCACAGAGAAGAAAACTGTAATCTTCTCTACTCACGATCTTATGCAGGCTCTAAAACTTTGTGATAAGATATGGGTAATGGGACATACACGTTTTTTTGAGGGGGATTCGGCAGAGTTAATTGAAAAAGGAGCCTTTGACCAGATGTTCAAAGACTCCTCATTAAAATTCGATTCAAAACTTGTCACCTTTATTTAGCGTACTTTTCAAACATTCTCTCTATAGCTTTTGAGAGCCTTTTTACACCCTCTTCGGTCATCTCTGCATCCATAAATGAGAAGTTAATTCTCATTGTATTTTTACCCGAGCCGTCACAGTGGAATGCCTCTCCAATAACAAAGGCTACATTCTCTTTAATTGCGACATCAAACAGCTCTCTGGTATCATATTCCTGTGGCAGAGTTACAAACAGGAAAAGACCCCCTTCCGGTTCTGTCCAGGTAACACCTTTGGGCATATACTTCTTAAAGCAGTTGAGCATATGATTCCTCTTTTCCCTGTAAAGGTTGATAGTTTTAACAAGATTCTTTTCGAAGAGCCCCTTTTCAAAGTATCTTGTTACAACAGCCTGGTCAAAAACAGGGGTGCAAAGATCTGCAGATTGTTTTGCAACCACAAGCCTGTCAATTATCTCTACAGGTGCAATTATCCACCCGATACGAAAACCGGGAAGCATTGTTTTAGATAGAGTTCCAAAGAGCATTACACGCTCATTATCCATTGAATACATTAGAGGCTGCGCTTCACCTTCAAAGCGTATCTCTCTGTATGGACTATCTTCAATAACAAGCAGATCATATCTCTTCGCTATGTCGAGTACCATTTTTCTCTGTTCGAGATTCATAGTTACTCCTGAAGGGTTCTGGAAATCCGGTATCGTATAAATAAACTTTGGCTTTTTACCGCTTGAAATTAGAGTTTTAACAACAACCTCCAGCTCCTCGTCCTTTGGAACACCTATAGGTTGTCCCTGATAAGACCAGATTGACTGAAGTGCACCAAGATAGGATGGAAGCCCGCAAACTATTGTATCGCCCGGATTTATAAATATTCTGCAGGTAAGGTCTATTGCCTGTTGTGATGAGGTAGTGATGAGAACATTGTTCTTAGTTATATCAAGACCCTGATCTCTGTACCTCTGAGCAAGAATCTCTCTTAATTTGTTATTACCCTCTGTAGGCCCGTACTGAAGAGCTGAGGTACTTTCAACTTCAAGAACCTCCTGCATTATTACTTTCAGATCTTCAACCGGGAAAGTGGCTGGATTTGGAAACCCACCAGCGAATGAGATAACCTCCGGTCTGTTTGCAACGTTCAAAAGGTCGCGGATAACCGACCTTCTCATATTCTTTGCGTTATCTGATACAATGTTTTGAATGTTTATTGCCATATCAAAGTTTATTTTGGACAAAAATACTGATTTGTAATCTAAAAACAAATTTTAATTCGTTTTTTTAACACTTTCTATTACAAATCTTAAAGATAATGTTAATTTGAGTAACTTAATCTTAATAATAGTAATATTTAAATTGGGCGTATTTACAAAAAAAAACAATACTTTTGCAAAAAAAGAATGTCAATAATAAGAGTAACAAAAGAGTTCCGTTTTGAGGGGGCACACGCTCTTACAGACTACGACGGGAAATGCAGGCATATCCACGGCCACTCATACCGTCTTTTCGTAACTCTTAAAGGCTCTCCCAGGGAGGAGCTTTATAATCCTAAGTCGGGAATGGTTTTGGACTTCTCGGAGTTAAAAGCTCTGGTGAACAAATATATTATTGAACCGTTTGACCACGCACTTATTCTCAGAAATGATGCAGCTATGGCCACAGATATCGCACAGGCTTACTCAAATGTTGTAATAACAGAGTTTCAGCCAACCTGCGAAAATATGGCCATATACTTTGCAGATATTATTAAGTCCAAACTGCCGGAGCACCTTTCGCTTTCAAGCATAAAACTTTACGAAACCCCCTCCTCTTTTGTGGAGTGGATTGCAGAAGATAATATTTAATCGAGATGAAAAAACTGCTTCTAATAGATGGGCACGCACTCATCTTCCGCTCATATTACGCCTTTTTGCGAAGGCCTATGATAAATTCAAAAGGGGTAGATACATCTATTCTTTTCGGCTTTACAAAAACCCTTATCGAACTTCTCATTAAAGAGAGACCTACACACTTTGCTGTCGCATTTGACCCCCCTGCAAAAACATTTCGTCACGAAATGTTTCCCGAATACAAAGCCAACAGAAGTGAAACTCCGGAACTTATTAAGAGTGCGCTTGAGCCTCTGATAGAGATTGTGGAGGCAATCTCCGTACCTGTAATTATGAAGAGTGGCTTTGAGGCAGATGATGTTATAGGGACAATAGCCACAAAAGCTGCCAAAGAGGGGTTTACAGTATATATGGTTACCCCGGATAAAGATTTTGGGCAACTGGTAAGCGATAATGTATACCAGTACAAGCCCGGAAAAAGCGGCCTTGAAAATGAGCTTCTTGGAAGAGAGGAGATTTGCGGTGCATATGGCATTGAAAATCCCTTACAAATAATTGATATTCTCACAATCTGGGGAGATGCTTCGGACAATATCCCCGGAGTGAGAGGGATTGGAGAGGTAGGTTCCAAAAAACTTATTGGAAAATATAAATCCGTAGAAGGCATCTATAAATCCCTTGACGAGCTTCCTCAAAAACAGAGGGAGGCATTTGAACAGGCACTCGAATATATTGATATGAGCAGGAGGCTTGTTACAATAGATGTAAATGTAGATATTGAGTGGAATGA
>JAUYTH010000306.1 GCA_030695165.1 Bacteroidales bacterium | reverse complement strand
TGTAAGCTTATACCCTCTGCTCAGACAATACTGATCGCTCGGCATAACCATAATGGTGGGCTTCTTTGCCTGCCCGTAAAAGATTACAGATACAAAAATCAATAGTGTGGTGATGAATATTTTTTTCATAATTTAAATGGTCAGATATTTTAGTAATTGTTTGTCTTAATGGTTTGTTAAAATCTTGAGTCAAGTTTTCTTGCAATTCCGTTAGCCTCAAGCTCTCTGCGAAGTGCATCGTACATTACCTGAGCGTAAATTGCAACCTTGTACCCTTTTTTTATCTTTAGCCTGTCCGGCCCCGCAGGATCTGCATCGTTTGTAAGAGCTATGTACTGCAGATATTTGCCTCCTACCTCAAAAAATGTCTCGAAATAGTCGGCGTACTTATTCTCTGCTCCGGACTCGCTGCAAAGAGCAGGAGTAGGGGCAGCTCCGGCACCTCCGGGAAGACCTTTGAATATACATGCAGCAACAGCATTGGCTTTTGCATCCATAACAGCCTCTCCTACATTCTTTCCGTATCCCCAAACTTTAAACACCTTTGTTCCGTCCATCCCTACACCAACAGGAGAAATCTCATAGTTGTACATACTGTTAAAGAGTATCTTACGCTCTTTACGAGATTGTGCAGATGTAACATTGGCAATGAGAATCACCAGTATGAGGAGTGACAATATTTTTGTTATCTTTTTCATTTTATGCAGATTTTTATTTGTTAGTTCAGTTATGAATTTTATTGAAACAGGTTAGAAACCGATTCTGATGCCGGCAAGGATAGACATCCCGCTTCTTCCGGCAAATGCAGTATCCCAATCACCGTAACTTACGTCGTTTTCATCTTTGGTATCTCCGGTCATATAATACCCTACACCTCCGAAAATCTGAACGTTGTGCTTAATATTAATGCCGAGGTTTGCTCCACCCTTAAAATAGACAGTAGATAGTTTAACCTGAGCAGCATTTTTTGTCTCCTCCAGACCTATCCCTACATAAGGGCGTAGCTCGCTGTTTCTGGTAAGCTGCAGTCCTTTTGCAAGACCACCTCCGTAGCGTGTGAATTTAAATGAAACAGTGTTGTAATCTTTTGATTCATAGCCACCCTCAATATAGAGGAAAAGAGCTTTTACGCCTACATAACGCCCCATCCTAAGATCCAGACGACCATAGATTCCACCAATTTCACCTATCTCATAACCTGCAGATAGCTCCCCGCCAAAATCATTTCTCTGTTGAAGCAGGTACCCGGTTTGTAATCTTCTTCCGCAAGTTTGATAGAACTCGGTTGTAGGTGATTTACCGGTTGCAACCTGCACATTATCTGCAATTTTTGGTGTTGAACGTACAACCCCGCGAAGCTTCTGGGTTGTGAGGTTGCTCTTTTCGTCATATACATATTCGTATGCGAAAAAGCGATAGTCTGTTTTAAGACCCTCTTTTTTCCCGATTTTTGCCCTTAGCGGGTTAACCCCGTTAATTGAGGTGATAACCTTAAAGTCCTCTACCTTCATCTCCAGATTGTAGAGAATCTCGTTATAAGCATCCTGCATCATCTTTGCCATCAACTCGTCGTCTGTCTTTGGCTTTTTGCTGCCAACAAGCGGAATAGAGCTGGTTTTTGTAGATACAGACTCAGATGCTGTGTTCATAGAGGTGGTAACAAACACGAGAGGAATCTCAATTTTTGAAAGAGCAACTCTTTTTGTATCCTTTACTTCCGGACTATCTTCGTCATAAATCCAGTTATCGTAGATTTTGTTTCGTATCTCCTCATTGAAGTCAATTTTATAGAGATAGGTCTGTACACTTGCCTGCCAGCCCCTTGAGTCCTTAACTTTGGCCTCCTCCATACTCTTAATATCGTAAAAATCTGCTACAACAACATAACTCATATCAATGAGCCTGTTACCGAAATCTTCCAGCTGGGCATTACCCCTCTTAGTGGTCTTAGCCTCCAGAAAGGCCTCATCGGTGGCGTTGAACATACCCCTTGAGTGGACCAGATCCAGAGACATCTTCCCCTGACTGTCCATTGAGTACCATTTAGCAACAATATCGTTGGCTACCCTTTTGTTTTTGAGACTCTGCAAAATGAGATCTGCCTTATTTGCACCAATGAAAGTTCTCTCGTAAGGAGAGTTTAAGGTGATGTAATTCAGATTATTATTGTAGTATTTATCTGAAAATACCAAAGATTTAAGATTATTCCTGACGAAATTATAGTGATAATCCCCCGGAAAATCAAGAACTAAAAGCGTAACGGAACTTCTGTTGTAAGTATCCGGTACCTTAAGCATTTTAGCGACATCTTTGCTTTGAGCTGTCGCGAACCCGATTACACAAATCAGGAATAGAAGAGTGAATGAAATTTTTTTCATAGTTAGGTTATATGTCGATTTAAGATTAAGCAGAGCAGCAATTATAGAGCAAAGCAGTCGATTCTGGAATAAATTTAGGCAATAATTCAAAATTATCTGCAAAATTTTGAGTTTACTTAATATTTTTTAGTGGTATATGATAAAATTTACGATATGGTGATCTCTATACCTTCTATTGTTAGTTCATTTGGGTTAATAAAACTCTTTACATTTTTTTTGATCTATTTTTTATAACTATATTTATATTGTTAAATAATAACCTTTTTAAAACTATAATAACAATGATCAGAAAACTATTTATCAGCCTTACACTGCTGTTTGTAATATCATCTGCACTTATAGCACAGGATGCTCTCACTCTCTCTCTGGCTTCATTCAACAAATGGAGCAAAGTTGTAAGCAATACCGGATACCCTCTTACAGAATCATTTAATGATGGTAAAGTTGAGTTCCGGGCAAAATTTATGCTCTCTATGGAGAAGGCATTTATTGTACGAGTTACCCCTTTAAGCAGCTTTGAACCATTGATCTCCACCCTTCATAACTTCGAAAGATATCTTTGGAACGGATATAATGTTGTCTATGGTAACGTTAATAACACCACCTTTCTTATTATTGAGGTTCCCGAAAATAAACTGATATTCTCAATCAAAGTGGAGGAGAAGATGAAAAAGCTGGATCTGGAAGAGCTGGCCGAAAATGTAAAATTCAAGCAACTCAAACCTGTGGCCGCTCCCGTAAAAAAGTAACCAACTTACAGCTAATAGATAACCAATTTACAACTAATAGATAGTTAACTTGTAATCTTTAAAATATTGCTAAATGTCTAAAAATCAATTAATACCCAGTACTCTTAGCAAGGTTATTCTTTTTTTGCTTTGCTTTAACGTGCTTTTTGCACAGGGCCAAACTGCTCAAACAGACCCGGGTAACTTAAGTTCTTTCAGGTCCAATATCGGTATGAGCTACTCCTTTAGCGTTACCGGAACAGACCAGGGAAATGTTTGGGGAGGTGCAGATGGTGTCTATACAGACGACTCTCGTTTGGGTAAAGCTGCCGTACACGCAGGATTGTTAAAGGTGGGAGAGCAGGGAGTTGTTGTAGTAACAATTCTCAGAGGAGCTCCCAGATATTTCGGCAGTCTCAAGAATGGAATCTCCACATTGGATTATGGCTCATTCTCCGGCAGCTTCAAATTTGAACCGCGAACACCCACAGGGGTAAAAAGAGCAGAGCCAATAATTACCGGAGATGTTCTTACAGATCCCGGCAATATGGTTAAACTGCGAAACAATAACGGATCTACATACTCTGTTTATGTTACCGGAACCGACCAGGGAAGTGTTTGGGGAGGAGCAGATGGTATCTATACAGATGACTCACGTCTGGGTAAAGCTGCTGTCCACGCCGGATTGCTAAGGGTAGGAGAGGAGGGAGTTGTAAAAGTTACGATTTTACCCGGAGCACAGCGCTATCTGGGGAGCACCAGAAACGGTGTAACCACAAACCACTACGGCTCATTCGCCGGCAGTTTCAGATTTGAATCTGCCGCTACAGGCAACCGGGGCATTGTCTCCCACAACCCAGTTGTGGTTGGAAATAACCGGCCAGCAGGCGGCACAACCCAAACTGCAGGCGGCACAACTCAATCTGCAACCGGCAGTGATTACCTCACCGACCCGGGCAACCTCATCAAATTCCGCAAAAACTCGGGATCAACCTACTCAATCCTGGTTACCGGAACCACCCTTGGCGGAGTTTGGGGAGGAGAAGATGGGATATATACAGATGACTCTGCAATAGCCAAAGCGGCTGTACACGCAGGGTTGGTGGTAGTGGGAGAGCAGAAGGTGGTGAGAGTTACAATCCTGCCAGGGAGGCAGTGGTATAACGGGTGTTCGAGAAACGGAATCACTACACCAAATTTTGGCTCCTATGCAGGGAGTTACCGCTTTGAGATTGATACTCCTCAAACAATTGCCCCGCAAGAGGATATAGGAAGGGAGGTGCTGAGTGACCCGGGCAACCTTACAAAATTCCGTACCAGTATAGGCGAAACCTATAAGTTTTTGGTGACAGGCACCAACCAGGGAGGAGTATGGGGCGGGGCAGACGGTATCTATACAGATGACTCTGCTTTGGCCAAAGCCGCAGTGCACGCAGGCCTGGTTAAACT
>JAUYTH010000298.1 GCA_030695165.1 Bacteroidales bacterium | reverse complement strand
GATGGTGTTGAGAAGCCTCTCTCCGCTGCTCTTTATAATGTCGAAATAGAAGTGCCTCTCCTCTCCCGAAATATCCATATCTTCCAAAATACTCAAAAACCCCAGAATCCCATTCATCGGAGTGCGGATTTCGTGGCTCATATTGGCAAGAAATGCAGATTTTAGACGGTCGCTCTCCTGTGCCTTCTCTTTGGCCTTTGTGAGCTCCTCAATTGCGGAGTGCTTTTCGCTCACATCTTCAAATATCCCAATACATCCGGAGATCTGACCCTCTTTATTGAATTGAGGAGCGAAACTACCTTTGACATATGTTTTTTTTCTTCCTGTTACAGACTCATAAGCACCTTCGTAGTATGAAGTTCGACCGTTTATTGCTTCCGAAACTGTGCCAATCATCTGAGAGTCTTGGACGTTGCGTAATATGTTAAACCCGATAAGATTGTTGTATGTTGTTCCTAATATGTTTAAGAACTCCTGATTGGCATCGATAATGTAACTTTCCGGATCTATTTGAACTATACCAATCGGCGAAAAGCTAAAGATTGTCTTGTAGCGCTCCTGATTATCCAGAAGTTGCTTTTCGTTTTTTTTGCTCTCTGTAATATCCTCAACGAATAGTGAGAAAAACCCCCTCTCTGTTGAGAATGCAAATGTTCTTAATGTTCTCTCCCCATCCGGCGTCTGGTATTCGAAAATTTTACTTCCACCATTAAGTGCAATTTCACCATAATCTTTTACTCTCTTATCTAACTCCTCTCCACCTAACGCCGCACCCACCTCTCTGAAAGATCTTCCGATAACATCTTTTGCCTTGGAATTTGTGAGTCTTTCAAACAGTGAGTTTACTTCTATAAAGGTGTAGTCCTTAGGGATCCCTTCGCCGTCAGAAACAATTTCAAAGTGGGCATATCCAAAAGGGGCGTTGTGAATAATGGATTTGTATGATTCGTTTTTCATTGAGTTTAGATTTGGCAACTAAGATAAGAAAAACCTTGCTTAGTAAGCTTTTTTGTACCTTTACAAATCACCAAAAAGCACCAAATAATGAAAAAAATCCTCTTTTTAACAATTTCGCTTATCTCTTTTATCTCTTTGACCGGTCAGAAAAAAATTTTGAGTGAATCGCAGTATGCTGGATGGAGAACAATTGAGAGCATTTTGATCTCAGATAATGCAGATGCTATTCTTACAGAATATAAAAGCCACCTCGATAAAAGTGTGCTCGAAATAGCAATCAACACTCTAGGTTTTGTCAAAGAGATAAAAGGGGGAGGCTCTGTGGAATTTTTCAACAGGCAAAAGTTTGCAAGATATCTGGTAAAAGATACTCTTTATGTTATTGATCTAAAAAATGGCCAAACAGACTCCATTGGAGTTGCTAAAGAGATAGGCAGCCATAATGAGAGTGGCATTATTACCTTTTTCAAGGGCAAAGGGAAGAGTTTTCATATTAAATGCACGGATGGCTTGGGTAACTTTTATGGAAGAGAAGATTCAATTGCCGGAGTTGTACAAAGTATATGGCTTAACCGTGAGCAGATGGTTGTTTTAACGAA
This sequence comes from Bacteroidales bacterium, assembly GCA_030695165.1. Taxonomy (GTDB): domain Bacteria; phylum Bacteroidota; class Bacteroidia; order Bacteroidales; family UBA932; genus Bact-08. The sequence continues at coordinate 79 of JAUYTH010000298.1, read as the reverse complement.
CAACAAACACCTTATAACTATTAATTTAGAAAAAAAAGAACTCTTTAAAAGAGATACTATTTATAGCACAGAGAGATAT
>JAUYTH010000156.1 GCA_030695165.1 Bacteroidales bacterium | reverse complement strand
GTTTTTCCATATTTTCGGATTGACTGTGAATCTTTGGGTATCATTCTATTACGGGATGACAATGGTCACTTATGCAAATCCGCTTGATTTTCTCACAATCAGCAAAATAGCGAATGAAGAAAAACCTACAGTGATGGTTGGTACTCCAAGTTTCTTCTGGGGATATCTGCATAAATCTGAGCCGGGTGACTTCAAATCTATTCGCATTATGGTTGCCGGTGCAGATAAAAGCCCGGATGCTTTAAGAGCAGGCTGGAAAGCTAAACACGGTGTTACTCTTTTGGAAGGTTATGGTGCTACCGAGACCTCTCCTGTAATCTCTGTCAACTCCTTTGAGATGAACAGACCCGGCAGTACCGGCAAGGTGATTCCCGGTGTAAAGGTTCGGGTGGAGAATTTCGAAACCGGTCTGGAGTGTAATCCTCTTGAGGTCGGGAAGATTCTTGTCAAGGGTGACTCTGTGATGAAGGGTTACTATGGCGACCCGGAACTGACTGCAGAGGCGATACAAGATGGTTGGTATAACACAGGTGATATGGGTTATATGGATGAAGATGGCTACCTGTGGCACTCCGGTCGTTTTAAAAGATTTGTAAAAATTGGTGGAGAGATGGTTTCACTAGTCAAAGTGGAGAATACTCTTGAGAAGTTTCTACCAACAGGTGTATCTTGCTGTGTTGTAGATGTTTCAGACGAAATTCGCGGCTCATCAATTATCGCCACCGTCACCATCGAGGTGAACAAGACCGAGATACTTAAGCAGATGAGCGGCGAACTACCGAATATCGCACTCCCAAAACACTTCATAGTGATAAAAGAGCTGCCAATGATGGGCACAGGAAAGATAGACTTCCGCACTGTGACCAAAATTGTGCAGGAGCTCCTGGAAGAGAAAGCATTTATAACAGAGAGTTAACCTTTGTAGGCCTACATCCAACCCGGTTTTGGAGAGCCAAGAAGATAATAGTCGAAGTATTCGTCCATTCGTTTGGTCCAATCTTCGGCTATTTCTCTTTTTTTGATGTTGTGGCCATCTCCTTTGTAGTTAAACATCCAAACCTCCTTGCCAAGGCGTTTCAGCCCCAGAAACAACTCCAGTCCCTGTGAAAACGGAACAGCCTCATCGTTATCGCTATGGCGGGAGAGAAGAGGCGTGTTCACCTTGTCAAGAAAAAAGATAGGTGAATTTTGTATATAGTTTTGTTGTCTCTCCCACAGCGACCCTCCTATTCTGCTCTGTGTAGATTCATACATAAACATTCTCGGTTTTCCCGCTCCGGCTCTAAGTCCTGTGTAAGCAGATGTCATATTTGCGACGGCGGTCTCGCTGCAAGCACAAGTGAAGATATCTGTCTGGGTAATTAAGTAAGCAACCTGATACCCTCCCCAGCTATGTCCCTGAAGCCCTATCTTTGAAGAATCTGCAATACCTTTATCAATAAGATAACGGGTTCCGCTCTCCACAATGTTAAGGCAACTCCTTCCCGGCCAACCTATCTCGTATCGGATATCAGGCATAAATATCACATAACCGCGGCTTACAAACATAAGAGGATTAATTGTAGATGTGGTGGGTGCAGGGGTGTAGAAGAAGTTTGCATCCTGGCTCATTGTCTCATAAAAATAGACAATAGTCGGGTATCTCTTGGTTGAATCATAATCCTGTGGAGTGTAAAGAACTCCTGTTTGAGTGCTTCCTGCACCATCTTTCCAGTTTATGATTCTTGTACTGCCGGTTTTAAAATCTTCCAGCTGGTCATTTAGGTTTGATAATCTGCGAATCAATCTGAAATCTCTGTCTGTAAGCCAATAATCCGGTGCCTCACTAAAACTCTCTCTCTTTACAACAAAGAAATTTTGACCTAACCTTCTGGAAAAGCTGTATTTGTAGGGCCCTTCCAATAAAGCAACAGGATCTTTCCCCCTTCTAACCTTGTAATATCCGCTGTTCATATTGTTAAGGTTCACGTACTCCAGTAAAATATCTCCTTTTAGATCTATGCCATCTTTCTGCCCTCTGGTAGAGCTAAGGTTGAGAATCTTGAACTTCACATTGTTTTTACGACCATACCCATTTGTAATACAAAACGCCTCCCCGGATCCCTCTTTAATAGGCAAAGCCCATATATCAAACTCGTCGTATACAATGAAATAGCTGTTATCCAGTGAGAGGCCCGCCTGCCCGTATGCACCGGCCGGCTGAGGTTTATCGAACTTCTCATCCATAACTGAATATGGGATTACATCTGAGATAACCCTTTTGCTCCCATTATAAAGATCGGTCACAAACCAAGCTCTGCTATCAGGCTCAAAAGTGAAGAAATGAGGGGTAATCGGCGAAACTGCAAAACTGCCTATAAAACTCCTGAACAGCATTTTACGCTCCCCACTCTTTGTGTTTATGAAGTAAAAATCTTTAGGAACAGGATCTTCCCATAACTCAGTGAAGGCATAAGGTCTGTTATCAAGCTCAAATCCAAAAGGGGAGTTATCATCGGTCATAAGAAAAACCCCTTTACCATAAGATAGTCTAACCAATTTACCGGTTGCCAAATAGAAAGCACACTTAAAGCTGTTTGCAAACGCTCCCTCCAGGCTCCTCTTTTGAGAGGGCAACAGTGTATCCCTCCATCTCCATAACTCGTATTCAAATGCCGGCTTATCTTTTTTTGCAGATGCTTTATTTCCCTTTTTATCCTCCTCATCTTTGTCCTCTTCCTTTACAGGAGCAAGCTCAAGCTTAAGATAATCCCCATTTTTAGAAAAGGTTATACCCTTTTTGACATTAAACCGAGTACCCGATGGCAGCAGACTATCATTTAGCCCTGTTCTCTTTTCTTCCACACTAAAATTTACTCCTCCGCCTCTTTTGCCCAACTCCAGCATAATCGCTTCAACTCCGTTTTTAAGAGTACTATCTGCAGTTGTAAAAAATATGATTTTATCTCCGT
>JAUYTH010000295.1 GCA_030695165.1 Bacteroidales bacterium | reverse complement strand
TTCGCTCTTATTGGCCGGTCGCTGGAGGATTTTGTTGCAGAGCCTGTTCGGTCCCGTTTGATTCCGGGGTTTGCGCAGATGAAGCAGGCGGCTCTGGATGCCGGTGCTATCGGTTGTAGCATCAGTGGCTCGGGTCCGTCGCTCTTCGCCCTCTCCGACTCGCGGGATAGGGCAGATAAAATTGCCAAATCTATGCAGATGGCTCTCAACACCTTTAAACTTGGGTCCGATCTATATATTTCTGCTATAAATACCCAGGGACCACGGATTTTGAACTGCCAGACTTTTGTGTAATCATCTGCATATCAATACTATGAAAATTACAAAATTCAAAAAACTTCAAATCTTAAATTGTATCACCCACAATTACAGCACATTACACAAAACTCTGCCAGATGATTCTCTTTAGCACAAACAACAAAAACTACAAAGTAAGCTTCCGGGAGGCTATTCTGCAGGGGCTTGCTCCCGATGGCGGGCTATTTATGCCACAATCGCTGCCCCACTTCTCTCCGGCATTCATCAACAAATTAAGGGGTTTAAGTTTTAGTGAACTCTCTTTTCGGCTTTCCAAAGAGATCCTTGCAGATGAGATTCGTTCCGGTGAGATTCCGGAGAGCGATTTGGAGAGAATTGTTTACAAAGCTCTCAACTTCGATGCTCCGCTCATAGATCTGGGTAACAACACCTACGTACTTGAGCTTTTCCACGGCCCTACCCTTGCCTTCAAGGATTTCGGAGCGCGATTTCTGGCCGGGATGATCTCCCACTTTGGAGTTGAGAAAACTGTGGTGCTGGTTGCCACCTCCGGCGATACCGGCAGTGCTGTTGCAAATGGCTTTCACAATGTACCGGGCGTAGATGTCGTTATTCTCTACCCATCCGGAAAAGTGAGCAAAATTCAGGAGCAACAACTCACAACCCTCGGAGGCAATGTCACCGCCCTTGAGGTCAACGGCACCTTTGATGACTGCCAGCGAATGGTAAAAGAGGCCTTTGCAGATACCGCCCTCCGCAAGCGTATCAACCTCTCATCTGCAAACTCCATCAACATCGCCCGCCTCCTCCCCCAATCATTCTACTACTTCTATGCCGCCGCCCGTCTGGCAACCCTTGAAGCCAGCCCGGCCGGTGGGCCATCTAACCCGGCCGGTGAACGGTCTCTTGTATTCTCGGTGCCAAGCGGCAACTTTGGAAACCTCACCGCCGGACTCTTTGCAATGCAGATGGGACTTCCGGTCCACCGCTTTGTTGCCGCCGTAAACTCCAACGATATCTTTCCCAAATATCTGCAAACAGGCAAGTTCGAACCAAAACCATCTATCCCCACCCTCTCAAATGCAATGGATGTAGGCAACCCAAGCAACTTCGCCCGCATCCAAGCCCTGTTTGGCAATGCGCACGCCGCCGGGAAGGTGATCTTCAGCCACTCCTATTCCGACTCTCAAACCCTTGAAGCAATTCGCGAAATCTACACCCAACACAACTACCTGATGGACCCCCACGGCGCAGTCGGCTACCTCGCCCTCCAGGAGTATCTAGCTTGCCGGCAAAGCGATTCGCACCAGTCAGGCAATTCGCTCCAGCAAAGCGATTTGAACCAGCCAGGCGATTTGAACCAGCAAAGCGATTCGCACCAGCCAGCCGACTCACGCAACATCAACACTTTAACCGACTTAGGGGACATTGCTAATAATTTCAATTCCATTATATTAGAGACAGCCCACCCCGCAAAATTTGCCGAAACGGTTGAGAGCGCAACGGGCATTAAAGTCAAAATCCCAGATTCCCTTGCAAGATGCCTCAAGCTAGAGAAGATCAGTAAAAAAATGAATCTTTCGGAGTTTTTGAAGAACTTTGGCAGTGTTTAACTGGCAGTGTTTTGTGAAACAGACTGATTTATAGGTGTTTAAAAATCAGTATCTTGGGAATTTTGTAAAGTACTAAAATCAACTTATTAATTAATAGGCACTTACACAAAACTCTAACAGATGAAAATGTGGTCTGCTGCGCAGGTGTGTTTACCGCTGCGCGGGCGAGCTCCCAGGGATCTGTTACCTTATCGGCAGTGGTGATAATGCCCAGCCGGTTGCTGTTGAGATATAGGGAATGAGCACCATAGCCAGTTTTTGTTGGCCGCTGTAGTTGGGGTGCCCCACAGAACCGAGATCTGAATCGGAGTTGTAGACCCCCTGAAGATAGGCGGTAAAGTGGAGTCTTTTATCTGCTCTCGCCCGTACGAACTCCTGCAGATATTCAAATGCTGGTCCGCGATTAGGGGCAACGCAGAGAATTGGAACATCTCCGTACTTCTCTCTTAATCTGTCAATTATTATTGAATAGGCTCCAAGAAACTCCTCTTTGAGAGGATGTGGTTTGGTCGAGAAATCGTTTGAGCCCAGGTTGATGACTACTATATCCGGCTTGTAGGAGGTGAAGTTCCACATCTGCCCGGGTTCCATATCGAAAGTCTGGAGCATCTTGTCTTTCATAGATATGCGGGATACTCTTGAAGTATCTCCATAATTTCTTACGGCTCCCCATCCGGAGTGGGCGATAAGGGTGTAGTCGGCGTTAAAGTATCTGGAGATTATGGCTCCGAAGGCCAGGTTACAGTTCTCTGTCGAGGCAAGAAATTTCTCATCCTTAGATTTTCCCTCTGTACCAAACCCTACAGTTAATGAGTTCCCAATAAATTCTATATGTCTTGTTCTTCCCGGATTGTACTCCAGAATCTTCCCGGTTTTAGAGAGATACAGTGTGTGGATTGTGCTCTTTCCCTGTTCTCCCTCGCTCCTTTTTTGCAAACGAACTACATTGTTCTTGCCCTTTAGACCGCTGGCAAGCACAATAACCGAATCCTTCCCGAATGTTTCTACTACCCCTTGCTCAACTCCATTCACAAAAAGGTTGTAATAGTTCTTACGGGTGTCGGAGACCTTTATAGCCAGGAAGCTACCTGTGAATTTGAGCTCCATATAGGAGCCGCTCCAGTCAAAACTTACAGAGCCATCCTCATTTTTTACTATCCTGCCGGTATATCTGATATTTGAATGGTCTCCGGGAATCTCTTTTTTTAAATTTAAAAGAGCCATTGCCCCCACACTTTGAACCTGAGACTGTGCCTTCAATCTTTTGCGCTTCATCTGCTCAACAGACTGCATATGTGCACGATTATGAAACTCATTCGCTGCCTCTATTGCCCACAAATGGTCTTTCTGAGCCTGAGCGTGTGCAGCATTATGTGTTTGGAGTGCCTGATTGTGTGCAGTTTGAGTCTGGAGTGCCTGGTTATGGAGCTCATTGTGTGATTGATGAGTTTGGAGTGCCTGGTTATGGGCCTCATTGTGTACCTGACTTGCATTGCTTTGAGTCTGGGATATTGCCTCTTGGCCACTTATATTCACATTAAAAGAGAGAAAAAACAAGAGAGAGAGGGCTGCTGCAGATTGTTTTGTAACCATTTGAATAACTTTTAATTAAACTTAATTTATTTTTGATAATGCAAATTAGTTGCCTGGATTTTGATTTGGATTAAATTTTATCTAAAATATTGTATTACAATTTGGTTTGGGCAGGGTTTAATATTTCTCCTCTAAAATTTATGCCAAAATTCTCAAATGGATTTAAAATTTTATCAATCAACACTGCACAATCAAGACGGGTTAGAGCTCTTTTACCCTTAAGAAGTTTTATGTAATCTTGCAACTCTTTGGTTTGGTCGGGGCTGTAGCTCTTGTTTATGAGGGAGATAAATTGTGAAATTGACTCCAGAGTGACAAAGTTATCATCTCCAAATTTAGATGAGATAATTGTGAATTCGTTATGACTCTTTTTAGTACCATCCTTAAGATCTGTACCCAAGGCCTCATCATAGAACTCTTTGAGCCCGGCAGCGAGTTCGCTATTTTTGATTAGAGAGTCTGCATAGAACCAGGTTTGATTCTCCCACCCCTTGTTTAGCCCGACACCCTTGATAATTCCCGTAACACCAACCCTCTGGAGAGTTTTAAAATGAGGATGATCTACCGGAAGATCCAGATATGGAAGAAGATATCCCCTACCCTTAAGAATCTCTGTTTGAACATCTCTAACCGGCACATCTGCAATTTTGCTCCCTTTTGCAGATGCCAGCGCTGCCATTACTCCGGCAGCCTCACCAATCTGTAAGACTACAGGCTGAAGACGGGTTGTACCGTTTACAAGATTTGTTACTGAGATAGATTTCTCGGCAACAATCAACCCCTGCTGCTCCTTGGGAATCAATGTTCCTAAAGGGAGTCCGTAAGATGGTACAGGATAAAAATGCAGGTCCGGGAGGGCTTCCCAACCTTCGTACCGTGTGTGGTGATGGTCTACAGGATAGTCCCCGACACCAATCGCCGTGCGATATAGCTTCTCTTTCTGAGTATAGGGGTCTGATATATGGTTGATTGTAAATCTTACAACACCATCTATTCTGCGCGACTCCCTGTGGTATGGT
>JAUYTH010000294.1 GCA_030695165.1 Bacteroidales bacterium | reverse complement strand
CACATAAAGGTGAAATATGATTGAGGGTGCTCCTTAGGGATTCCGATATACTCATCCATATTGAACGTTACAACATTTTTAAATGAAACCTCACCATCACGATAGTATCGGATAAGCTCCTTGTAGGTCCCGTAAGGAGTGGAGCCGGTTGGGAGCCCCAATACGAAAGGTCTCTCGGGTGTAGGTACAAACTCCTTTATCCTTTTAACAATATATGCCGCTGCCCACTGCGATATTTGTTCGTATGAATTCTGTATAATAAGTCTCATATTTGAAGTAATTTAGTAAGTTTATATAGTTGTATTAAGTCTCTTTTATGTCGAGAGAAAGACCCTGGCATTTGCCACTGCTGCACCGGTAAGCTCTGTACCGCTTAACATTCGGGCAATCTCCATTACCCTCTCCTCTTTCTCTATCTTCTTAATTCTGGTTACTGTGCTTCCAACCTGCTGGACCTCTTTAAATACCAAAAGATGACACTCCCCTTTAGAGGCAATTTGTGGTAGATGTGTTATTGCAAACACCTGCATTTTTTGTGAAAGGCCATCTATAAGAGAACCCATTTTATCTGCTATACTACCTGACACACCGCTGTCAATCTCATCAAAAATGAGAGTTGGCATACCTTGCCCTCCTGCCATTATAGCCTTTAGGCAAAGCATTATTCTGGAGAGTTCGCCTCCGGATGCTACACGAGAGAGCTCCTTGACCGGGACGTTCTTATTTGCTGAGAAGTAGAGGGTAATACTATCTTTCCCGTAAAAATTGTAATCTGCACAGAGCTCTTGTTTCACCTCAAATTGTGCGTGTGGCATCTCCAGCTCTCTTATCTTTGAGATCATCTCTGCAGAGAAGCCCGATGAGGCGATTGTTCTGGACTTAGAAAGTTCCCCGGAACTCTCTTTCATCTCTTCACGGCTCTTCTCAATATTAAGGGTTAGCTCCTCAAGCTTCTCCCTGATGCTATCTCTCATAAAAAGTTTACCGGAGAGCTCATCTCTTATTGCTATAAGCTCTTCAATATTGGAAACTTTATGTCTTTTGAGAAGGTCGTAAAGTGTTGTCAATCTATCTTCCAGAGCAGATGCTCTTTCGGGATTGACATTTACAGCCTCAGCCATAGTAGCAAGCTCTCTCTCAATCTCTTTGAGTTCAATACGACAACTCTCAACCCTTTCTGACACCTGCCCCGCCTTAGGGAGTGCCGCAGATATTTTTGATGCAACGGAGGTAATCTCTTTTAAGCTCTGCACAACAGAAACGCCGTTTACATTAAGAAGCTCTGTCATCTGATAGAGAGAGCTCTTAACCTCTTCTGCATTGCTGAGCAAATTAAACTCCGACTCAATCTCCTCCAGTTCACCTAAGGAGAGCTTTGCATCCTCCAACAGATTGTATTGAAACTTATTGTACTCCAACTCCAACTCCTCCTTTGCCAGCTTGTCGTTAAGCTTTACGTGCTCTCTCTCCAAATCTTTTACTCTAGTGTAGTGGCTGCGGTATCTCTCCAAAAGGTGGGAGTTGTTTGCATAGGAGTCTAGAACCGACAGTTGAAATTTACTGTCTCCAATAAGAAGATGTTCGTGTTGTGCGTGGATATCAATTATTCTTTCGGAGATATCTTTAAGGAACTGAAGGCTTACTGGTTCGTCATTTACAAAAGATCGGGTTCTCCCGTTAGGAGATACCACTCTTCTTATAACAATCTCCCGGGAGGGTTCCAGTGAATTATCCAGAAAAAGAGAGTCTGTTTCCGGATTCTGCTCAATTGTAAAGGTGGCCTCAACAACACAGTTTTTGTTGCCATCCTTGAGGATCTCTTTATCTGCTTTGCTTCCTAACAAAAGGGAGATAGCACCCAATAGTATTGACTTACCTGCACCGGTTTCACCGGTAATTATTATTAGACCATCCGGAAATGAGATCTCCAGACTCTCAATGAGAGCATAGTTTGATATTGCAAGCGACTTTAGCATACGAGCATATTTTCCACATAGTCAACTATATCTGAAGCAACCTCTTTTTTATCCTTTAGTGGGAATTGCAGGCTTTCGCCATCACCGGAGATTATTGTTATTTTATTTGTCTCTTTTCCAAACCCGGCTCCCTTGTCGTTCAATGAATTTAAGACAATGGCGTCCAGATTTTTACGCTGTAGTTTAGAAATTGCATTTTCAAATTCATTATCTGTTTCAAGCGCGAACCCGATATGGATTGTCCCCTCCTTTTTAATCTCTCCTAGAGATGCTGCGATATCTTTGGTGGGGATAAGTTTAAGTGTAATCTCGTCTCCCTCTCTTTTGATTTTCGCCTTCTCAATAAGTGCAGGGGTAAAATCAGACACAGCTGCTGCCAGTACGACAATATCTGCACCTGAATTATATAGGGCAAGTGTTTGGGTGTACATCTCCGATGCGGAGGTTACATTATATAGAGTGATTTTGGAGCTGCCAAGCCTCTCATTAACCGGGCCGCTGATTAGAGAAACTAATGCGCCCCTTTTTGCAAACTCTTCTGCAATTGAGTACCCCATTTTACCGGTTGAGTTGTTGGAGATAAATCTTACAGGGTCTATCTGCTCTACTGTTGGTCCTGCAGTTATCAGAACCTTTTTCCCTTTAAGGGTGTTCATAAACTCTCCTGCAACCATATGGTCTGCCGCACTCTCCTTCGCTAGCAGGGTTATTACAAATTCTGCAATTGCCTCCGGCTCCTCCATTCTACCCTTTCCCTCAAGGCCACTTGCAAGCTCTCCTGAGCCGGGCTCAATTATGGAGACTCCTCTCTCACGAAGTGTCTGAATGTTTTTTTGTGTGGCAGTGTGAAGATACATATCTACATCCATTGCCGGAGCAACAACCACAGGAGCCCGGGCACTGAGGTAAGTTGTGAGCAGAAGGTTATCTGCCACACCTGTAGCCATTTTTGCGATTGTATTGGCAGATGCAGGTGCTATTAGGTAGAGGTCTGCCCATAACCCAAGAGAGATATGGCTGTTCCAGTCTCCGTTTTCGGGATTATAGAACTCCACCAGAATCGGATTTTTAGACAGTGTGGCCATAGTTAGGGGGGTGATGAACTGTTTGGCCATTTCACTCATAATAACCTTAACCTCTGCCCCCTCTTTTACTAATGCACGCACAAGTACCGCAGCCTTGTAGGCCGCGATGCTACCAGTGATCCCCAGCAATATGTGCTTACCTTTAAGCATTGGTAATTAAATAGATACTATCCCTCGATCTTTCTAACCTGAATTTTATCCTCTTCAAATTCGTAAATAGCAAGCAGAGTTGCTTTAGGCAATCTCTCATAATAGCGAGATATCTCTATCTGCTCTCTGTTTTCAAAAGTCTCTTCAAGAGTATCTGCAAATGTAGAGAACTCTTCAAGTTTCTGCTTAAGTTCCTGCTTAAGCTCTGCTGCAATCTGATTAGATCTTTTGGCAATAATCATCGTAGATTCATAGATGTTTCCGGTTGGCTTAGCAAGCTTGGAAAGATCTCTTGTAACCGTGTTTGTTGGTACGTTTTTGTTAATCTCCATATCTGGTTTTTATTGTTTTAAATATGACTGTGATTTTTGGAACATATCATCCATCTCCCCTCTGTATTTTGACTCGGGATATTCACTGATAAAGTTATAATACTCATCTACCATAGCCATAAACCTCTCTTTCTGCCTCTCCCTTATGCTAAGGGTTGCATACTGGTAGTTTGAGCATACAATGTAGTACATTACCTCTTCTCGATAGTTGTTGTCTGCATTCTCCTTGAGTACATTCTTAAGAGCATAGGCGGCTGCTTTGTAGTCCATTATTGTATAGTACAACTTTGCAGACTCAAAACTCTTTTTGTCAATTCTGTCCTGTAAATCTACAAGCATATCTCTCATTCTCTCAAGATGTTTACTCTGAGGGTACTCGTATATAAATACATCTATTGCAGACATAGCCTTAAATGAGGGTAGCTGATCCAGTTCGTATCTGTAGGTAGATCCGTACAGACACTCAATCCGGTAATATTTTGCCTCTTCTGTAAAGGGGCTTCTTGGAAATACGCTTATAAACTGATCAAAATTAGCCTCAGCAATTGTGTAGTCTCCAAAGCGATAGTTACTCATTCCAAGATAAAACTGAACAGTATCATCTTTGCTGGTTCCTCGTGTTGCCAGTAGAAGCTGGTCAAAAAGATCCGCAGCTCTGGTATATTTCCCGGCATTGAAATAGTTGAATGCACCGTCATATTTCTCCTGCACATCGTTTGAATTGAGCAGAGCCTCAAATTGGGATTTACAAGAGACCGTTGCAAAAATCAAAGAAAACAGAATTGCAATTTTTAAATACTTCATCACTTTTTATTTATTATCTGAAAGAAATCTCTCTGCATCAATTGCGGCCATACAACCAGACCCTGCAGCTGTAACGGCCTGCCTGTAGTGAGGGTCCTGAACATCTCCTGCGGCAAAAACCCCCGGTACATTTGTCCTTGAACTTTTACCCTCGGTTAGTATATAGCCCTCTTCGTTTGTTTCTATCCACTCACGGAAAAGCTCCGAATTGGGATGGTGCCCAATAGCCAGAAAAAAACCGTGAACATCAATCCTCTTTTCACTCCCGTCTTTATGAACAAGAATCGCACCATTAACACCCCCAATAGGAGTTCCCACGATCTCTTTTGTGTTATAATTCCAAAGAATCTCAATATTTGGAGTGTTCATTACCCTGTCCTGCATTGCTTTAGACGCTCTTAGGACATCCCTTCTCACAATCATATAAACTTTATTACATAACCCTGCGAGGTATGAGGCCTCTTCACAGGCAGTATCTCCTCCACCCACAACCGCAACATCTTTACCTCTGTAGAAAAATCCGTCACAGGTGGCGCAAGCAGATACCCCTTGGCCCCTGAATGTCTCTTCGCTCTCCATCCCCAGATATTTGGCTGTAGCTCCGGTAGAGATTATAAGGGTTTCGGCAAAAATCTCCGTCTCATCATCAATAATTACTTTAAAAGGCCTTTTTGAGAGGTCTGCTTTGGTTGCAATACCAAAACGAACATCAGTGCCGAATCTCTGGGCCTGCTCTTTGAGTTGCTCCATCATCTCAGGACCGGTGACACCTTTAGGATACCCGGGGAAGTTATCGATTTCCGTTGTGGTTGTAAGCTGACCTCCTGGTTGGATTCCTTCATAAAGCACAGGATTAAGATTCGCCCGGGACGCATATATTGCAGCAGTATAGCCGGCAGGGCCGCTGCCGATGATAAGACACTTGATTACTTCGGGATTCATATTTTTAAGAGTTAAATATTTAATGTTTATTCTTTCAACCTACAAAGGTAAAAATTTTTTCCTTAATGCCATCTCAAGACGGAGCTCCCAAACAAGCAGAAAGGCAAATACCCATCTGGCAACCAGAAGCCACCAAATTACTGCACCTACCGACCCCAACAGGAGCACATCTTCTAAATTGCTGTGAGATATAGATATATGATGGTTAAGCAGATCTACATCTCTCTTTGTTATCTTCCCGCTTTCGGTTTCATCTATCATAACAGCAGCACCATAGGCAAGACCAAGAGTATTTGCCACAATCCATAAAAAAGAGGTTTTTGCTGGAAGTCCAAAAACTGCAAGTATGGGTCTCATAAAATTTGAGAGCCATTTTATAACTCCAAATTCAGAAAGCAACCTCTGGAGGATGGAGAGCGAGAAAATCAGAACAGACATAAGAGCAATAAGCTTTATAGTCTTTATTGCCCAGGCTCCCATCATCTCCCAAAAAGTGAGAATTGGTACAGTCTGTTCTATATGAACGCTTTCACCGGCCGCAGGCATAATAAGATTGAGAACGAAACCCAGTACAAAAGCGCTTAGTGTGCGGATAATTACAATTCTCACCGCAGAAGATCCCGTCTTTTTCTGAACAGCTGTCTCTGCAATCATATTGTGGGAGCAGAGGATCATAACAGAGAGTATGGTGATGGTCCTGACATCCAGGTTAAGAGTGGATAAAACCGCAATTGCAGAGTAGACATTCACAAAATATCCCGTAACGTAGGCTAATGCCGCCTCTCCCGGAAGTCCAAGAAGATTGAAAACGGGGCTGAGCAACTTAGATATCAACGGGAGGATATTGAGATAATCCAGAAACTGAACACCCAGAGTTATTAGTACCGTAATACGAATAAGCCAAAGACAGGTTTTAAGTGTCTTTGGCAGTATCTCTTTAATTGAGTCGAAAGCCCTCTTTAGTGCAGATTTTTCCATATTAGAAATAATCTGCAAAGATAGACTTAATTTGCAGTGTCAATAATTATTTTTCTTAGGCTCAAAATAATCTTTAGGATGTTGGCAGGCCGGGCAGTTCTCCAGGGCTTTTTTACCTTTATGAACATATCCGCAATTACGACATTGCCACTCAATATCCTCCTCTCTTTCAAAAACCTTACCTGCTTCTACCCTTGAAAGAAGAGTTCTGTAGCGCGCTTCGTGCTCTGCTTCTACCTTTGCAATCATCTTGAATGCCGTTGCAACCTTAGGGAAGCCCTCCTCCATTGCTATCTCTGCAAATTCAGGATAGAGCTCTGTCCACTCCTCGTTTTCACCTGCAGCAGCTGCAGCAAGATTCTCTGCAGTTGTACCAATTATTCCGGCCGGGTATGATGCTGTAATTTCAACCATTCCACCCTCAAGAAAACTGAAGAATCTTTTTGCGTGCTCCTTCTCTTGCTCTGCAGTATCCTCAAAAACAGCAGCAATCTGCAAGTAACCCTCTTTCTTTGCAACAGATGCAAAATATACATAACGTCCTCTTGCCTGCGACTCACCTGCAAAGGCCTTTAGAAGATTTTGCTCTGTTCTTGTTCCTTTGATGCTCTTTTCCATAAATCAAATTTTTGGTTAGTTTTTACAAATTTAGTCATAAAAGAAAATTAATCAAGCATCTTGTTATATTTGTAAGAGATATTATTTGATATGAAAAATATAGAGGAGAGACTGTCAGGACTCAGGAGTTGCCTTAAAAAAGATTCCATTGGAGCTTTTATTATTCCATCTTCTGACCCCCATTTCGGGGAGTATATACAAAAACACTTTGCCTGCAGGGAGTGGCTCAGTGGCTTCACAGGATCTGCAGGTACACTTGTGGTAACAGAGCATAGAGCAGCACTATGGACAGATTCAAGATATTTTGTTCAGGCCCGACAGGAGCTCCAAGGTAGCGGGATAGAACTTATGAAGATGAGATTTGCCGGCACCCCCACCATTGCGGAGTGGATTAAAAGGGAAGTTGGCAATGGCTCCCTGGTGGGTATAGACCCGATGTTGTTTTCAAAGGGCGAGTTTGAATCACTTTCGGCAGAGCTCTACCCATTAAAGTTATCGCTTAAAGATGACTTATTTAACGAAATTTGGGGTGAAAGACCACCTGTCATTTTTAGCCCGGCAACTATTCAGGATATCTCTTTGGGTGGGTGTGACTCTAAACACAAGCTCAATCTTGTTTGTCAAAAACTGAACATTGAAAATGATCTCCTCTATATACTCAGCAGCTGTGACGACATTGCCTGGCTGTGTAACATAAGAGGGGCAGATATACCTTTCAATCCACTGGTACTATCTTATGCTGCATTTACAAAGGATAAAATCTACCTCTTTGCCAGTAGGGAGGCATTCTCTAAAGATCAGGCATCTAATCTTAAAAATTCAGGAATAGAACTATGCAACTATAATGAATTTCAAGAATTTATAAAAGAGTTCAACCAGGATTATGTAAGAGTTGCTCCTATTGATAAGATTTCCGTAAAAATCTTTAATAACTCGGTGTCTGGTGGTGCTACCTTTATTGCCGATCCTATAAGAGGTGGAGTGACAGGGTCTTTAAAAGCAGTGAAAAACAGTGCAGAGATAGAGGGTTTTAAAAAGGCAATGCTCTATGATGCTGTTGCGTGGGTAAAATTTTGGATCTATTTGGAGGAGGAGCTACAAAGGGGGTCCCAAAATCTTACTGAAGAGATACTTGCAAATAAGATAGGGGAGATAAGAGGTGAGTATAGCGAATACAAGGGTGAGAGCTTCTCTCCGATTGTGGCGTTTGGAGAAAATGGAGCGTTACCTCACTACTCTCCTTTTGGCAATGGTCCGGTTAAAGTTGTAGGTGACGGGTTTTTACTGGTAGATACAGGAGCACATTACCCATTTGGAACTACAGACACTACCAGAACATTTGCTATAGGGAATCTTACTCAGGAGCAAAGAAAAGACTACACCTTGGTACTCAAAGGGATGATTAACCTGAGTATGGCCAGGTTTATAAAGGGCACAAGAGGTGCCTCGCTCGACTTTCTGGCCCGAGGAGCTGTTTGCTCTGCTGCAAAAATTTACACACACGGAACCGGGCACGGAATAGGGCATAACTTGTGCGTTCACGAGGGACCTCAAAGTATAAGGATGGAGGAGAATCCGGTAGCTCTGGAACCCGGAATGGTAATTTCAAATGAACCGGCAATTTATGAGGAGGGTAGTTATGGTATTCGTATAGAGAACACCATATTGTGCAAAAAATGGGTAGAAAACAAGTATGGAGAGTTCTATGAATTTGAAACACTCACAATAGTCCCAATAGATTTAACTCCGGTAGATAAACAACTTTTAGGTCCGGAGGCTACTCAATGGCTCAACAATTATCACTCTAATATATACGAGAAGCTCTCTGTAATACTCAACCAGAAAGAGAGAGATTGGTTAGCGGTTAAGACCCTTAACATCGATTGAGTAGTCGGGTTTATATAGAACCTGTCTTATAGCGCTATTTGTGTAACCTTTATCTCCCTCCCGGAGGATAAAATTAAAATCACTCTGGAGAAGCTCTTTTTTATGGTCGGCAAGATCAAATTTGAAATCCTCTCCGTAACGAATAAGTGCACTCAGGAAATAGTATGCAATGTCGTATGCCTGAAATGCGTACTGAGACGGTTCGCTATTATAAAGAGCCCTAAACCTCGAAATAAATCTTTGGACGCTCTCTTTTGAGTAATCCACATAGTACTGCGTTGAGATAGTAAGGTTCATACCGTGGTAGTAATTGATATCCACATTCTCAAAATTTCTCCATCGGGGAGTACCGTAAACGGAGATGTTGTACCCGTTCATAGTTTGAATCAGATTAAGATTTCTTAACACATCTGAGACGAAAGCCTCAGAGTTTGAGGCAACAATAACGTGGTTAATCTTATCCGATTTGAGCATCTCTGTCATCTGGGGTAAAATTGAACGACCCCGGAGTATGTCATAAGAGAGTTGCCTGTAATTGACATAGCGCTCGTTAAGCAAATTGCGGGTTATAGATATCAGGTTTGTATCTGAACCTCCATCCTCAAAAATTACTGCCACTTCCGAAAACCTTGTAATCTTTGAGAAGATACCGTTCTGAATGTATATCAGCGGAGTAGTTACCTGAAAGAGACTAGAGTTATCCAGGGTAAGGTGCTCACTTGCAGGATTAGGAGAGATTACAGAGATCTCTCTCTCTGTTGCATATTTTAAAACCGGCTCGAGCTGGTTATTGAACATCGGCCCTATGATAATATGGCTCCCCTGAAGTACTCCTTTAGATATCATCTCTTCGCTGCTTGAGTAACTGTCTATATCAAAAACTCTTATCTCAAGATTACTCCCCGGAAAATCTCTTTTAATATCGTCAAGAGCCACCAGAAAACCCTGGTAAAACTCCATAAAACTCTCTGCAGTCTCGTTTTTGACTTCTGAATTGCCGTTGAGGGGCAATACCAGAGATGCAATATATTTTTTATCTGTCCCGGAGAAGATATCTCTGCCTCTTCTCTCTCTCTGCTGTGTTGCAGGAGTCTCAGAAATCTTCTTCTCGCTATTAACCAAGGTATCGCTCTCCATTTTACCGGTAACCTCTTGGGAGCTATCCGCTACCGGAATTTTTAAAACCATACGGGTCTCTACTCTTCTGTTTTGAAGGGAGTTGGCTCTCATTATCTCCTGTTCGGTTACTCCATATTTCTTTGCAATTGAGGAGAGGTTTTCGTACCATCTTACAATATGCTCGGCTTGGATATTATTGACTAAGGAAGAGTCCTGAAGCTGTTTTGAAGGTTCCGGTTTTTTAGATGGTTCTTGAGTGGATTTTTGTTCGGTTACATTTGCAGCACGGATATAGATTTTGTCCCCCTCTTTAAGCCCGGATGCGAGAGAGGGATTATCTTTAATAATTGTTCCAATCTCTGCTCCGTACTTTTTAGCAATGGAGTATAAAGTTTGCTGTTTTTCAACACTATGCAGATAAAAAATCTCACCCTTTATTGTAACCTTCTCCTTTGATATATCTACCTTTACAGGAGTTTGTTGAGCGTAACCAAAACCTGCAAAAAAGAGAAATACCAGAAAAGTTATCGGCAAACGGATTATCATAACCTGGCAAGCATATTTCTTACATTAGCATCAATTCTTTCGTAAATATCATCTCCGTATGGAGCTTTTACAAACGGAAATCCTGTTATTTTTTCATAGAGTTCAATATATCTTTCAGATATAGAAGTCACTATCTCATCTGTCATTTCTGGAACTCTCTCCCCATCGTTACCCTGAAATCCGTTATCCATAAGCCACTCTCTTACAAACTCTTTTGAAAGCTGCCTTTGTGACAGCCCTTTATCAAACAGCTCCCGGTAGGTATCGTTATAGAAGAATCTAGATGAGTCCGGAGTATGAATCTCATCTATCAGGTAGATTGTATCTCCTTTTTTCCCAAATTCGTATTTAGTGTCAACCAAAATTAGCCCCCTATCTGCTGCAATCTGAGATCCTCTTTCAAACAGTGCAAGTGAGTAATCCTCAATTTTCTTATAATCGCTTTCACTTATAAGGCCGCTGGAAATTATCTCCTCTCTTGAGATATCCTCGTCGTGTGCACCGTGCTCCGCTTTTGTTGTAGGGGTGAGAATCGGTTTTTCAAACATCTGATGCTCCTTCATTCCGTCTGGAATTGCAACTCCGCAGATAGATCTGGCCCCCGCCTTATAGGTTCTCCAGGAGCTCCCGGTGAGATAAGCTCTTACTATCATCTCAACGGGAAGAGAGGTGCATTTATGACCAACCGTAACCATAGGATCCGGAGAGGCAATTTTCCAGTTTGGAACAATGTCAGATGTGCTGTCAAGAAAACGGGAGGCAATCTGGTTGAGAACTTGCCCCTTATATGGGATCCCTTTAGGAAGAACTACATCAAATGCAGATATCCTGTCGGTGGCAATCATTACCAGATAATCATTGCCGATTGAGTAAACATCTCTTACTTTTCCTGTATATTTTCCGCTCTGTCCCGGAAAGTCAAACTCTGTTCTTGTGATTGCTGCCTGCATAAATAATTAAGTTAAATGTTAAGTGGTTATATTAATGTATGATAATAATCAGTAACCTTTTTGGCAAAACTCTCCCAGGAGAGGGCCTCTTTTAACTGTTCTATGTTTTTTAGATATATATCCCTATTGCCATCTTCAAAAAATGATACTATTCCTTTAGCTACAGCACCACTTTCCGGACGATCAACAACAATTCCCGTGCCCCTCTTCTCTATTGCCTCTTTTAACCCACCCACATCGGTTGTAACCATAGGAACTCCAAAATGGTGAGAGATTGCACTTATGCCGCTTTGAGTTGCACTTCTGTAAGGGAGTACAACAACATCTGCTGCAGAGAAAAATAGTGGAACCTCGTTATCATTTATATACCTTGTAAATAGTTTTACCCTATCGTTTATACCATATGTATCTATCTGCTTTTGGTAACTCTCAAAACTACCATATGGCTCTCCTGCAATAATAAGTTGATAGCTGCTGTCCAATTTTGAAAATGCATCTATAAGAATATCCAGCCCCTTATACTCTCTGATTAAACCGAAAAAGAGGATATTTTTTTTATCCGGCAAAATGGAGAGTGACTTTTGCGCAAACTCCTTCTCAACCCTATCTCCGAAATGGTTGTAAAGCGGATGAGGGATTGTTGTAAATTTAGCATCTGGTTTTAATCTGAGAAGATCTTCCCCCACTGAGGATGATAGAACCACAAAACCATTGCAGGATGATAGAAAATATTTGGTAAGTGGTGTGTCAAAAAAGCGTCTCTCGTGAGGGACTACATTATCAAGAATAGAGATTACC
>JAUYTH010000287.1 GCA_030695165.1 Bacteroidales bacterium | reverse complement strand
GCTCTAACCATCTGAGCTATCGCGCCGGAATTGGAGTGCAAAAGTAATACTTTTTTGTTATGTGGCAAATAGAATGGCAAAATTGTTTATTTTTGGGGAGTGGGGGGTTGGGCGGCTGGGGAATGGTGATTAATAATTTTAGATATGAGGGTATATTTTTTTATTGCTTTGGTGGCTACATTGTGGTTGCCGGGTAGGGTGGCGGGTCAGGAGGATTTTGAGAGGGATGTGACTTGGGCGGTGAGGTGGCAGATGCAGAGCTACTCCAAGTCGCGGTTGGTAGATCTCTACAAGAATTTCTTCCAGGATAAGTTCGGGCCGGGGCATCTGTTAAAGGATACTGCGGCGGCGGGGAGGTATTTGCGGGAGGAGTTGCGGGGTGTGAGGGGTAAGTCGCAGGTGCAGATGGCGGAGAAGACTGGTTGGGAGGGTCGTTTTTTGAGGGTAGATCTCTCTATTATCAAGATGGGGTTGGTGAGCTATAGTGCTTTCTTTGACGCGTTTGTAAGGAGTGTGGCAGATGCACCGGAGCCGGATATCGAAAGTTGGCGGGAGGAGTGGAAGGAGATCGAGAAGATAATCCATAGGTTGTATCCGCGGCTGCTCTATTTCGAAGATGATTCAAAGTTTATAGATAAGTTGCTCGCAAACGGGGAGTATGTGGTGCATCATAGCGAGGTCTATATCAAGTTTTATAACCCGCACTACCGGCTTATGGATGCGGCTCTGTTTCAGGAGCTGGTGGGGGATGCGGTAAGTGGTTTCGGGTTGTAGTTGCTCGCCGGGGTTTAGGTGAGTTTTTTTAGTAGTACTACGGCGTAGGCTTCAATGCCCTCTTCGCGTCCCACAAAGCCGAGCTTTTCGGTGGTGGTGGCTTTTACGGAGATGGTGTCGGGGGGGCACTCAAGAAGGGTGGCGATGGTGGTTCGCATCTGTTCTATGTAGGGGGCGATTTTTGGTCGCTCCAGGGCGATGGTGATATCTGCATTAACCAGTGTGTAACCGGCTTGGGTTATAATGGCGTAAACGCGTCCTAAAAGGATCTTGCTGTCTATCCCTTTGAACTCTGCTGCTGTGTCCGGGAAGTGTTTTCCGATATCTCCCAGTGAGAGGGCGCCCAGTAGTGCGTCGCAAAGTGCGTGCAGGGGGGCGTCGCCGTCCGAGTGGGCAATGCATCCTTTTGTGTGCTCTATCTTAACCCCGCAAACCCATAGGGGCAGTTTGTGTGCAAGTGCGTGCACGTCGTATCCGTTACCAATCCTGTACATATTGTGGTTCTGTTTACACAAAGCTACAACAAAATTCCTATAATTATTGTTATCTTTGTCCTACAAAAATGATGGTTATGGGTCTAAATTTTAGCTTTTTCAAAACACCCAAACACAGGGTATTCAATTATCAGCCCCTCTATTACGATGAGCGCAAGGAGGCTCTGCAGGAGAGAATTGCCAAAGGCAGAGAGCAGGAGCAGGGTAAGGAGCGGGAGTACATTCCCGGGAAAAACATCAGAACAAATTTCCGTAGAGCTATTTATGAAAACCGAAAGCAGGCGGGCTCGCCTATGTTAATGAGAATCATTGTTCTGCTTTCTCTGGTAGTCCTAATGACAGCAGCCTATTATGTGGCTAAATCTTTTGGCCTCTTTTTTATTTAATGTAGATGATAAAAGTTCTACCTGGTCACATATCCAATCTAATAGCAGCCGGAGAGGTGGTGCAGAGGCCTGCCTCTGTGGTTAAGGAGCTTATGGAGAACTCCGTAGATGCGGGTGCTCAAAATATTTCGCTCATAATCAAAGATTCGGGTAGGACACTCATTCAGGTGATTGACGATGGTTGCGGCTTCTCGCCACAAGATGCCAAGATGGCTTTTCTAAGGCACGCCACCTCCAAGATATCCACAGCAGAGGATCTCAACTCTATACACACCTTCGGTTTCCGCGGGGAGGCTCTGGCCTCTATCTGTTCGGTTGCCGAGGTCACTCTTCGCACTAAGCAGGCAGATGATCAAACCGGGTATGAGGTTAAGTATGCCGAGTCTAAATTGATGTCCGAGGGTCAAACCTCAACCCCAACAGGCTCTAACTTTGTGGTTCGCAATCTCTTTTACAATGTGCCGGCAAGGAGAAAGTTTCTTAAGTCCGATGCCACAGAGTTTCGCCAGATAGTCTCTGAGTTCTCTCGGGTGGCAATCACCCGGCCAAATATCTCGTTTCGGCTCACTCATAACAATGCAGATGTTTTTCAGCTAAACCCGGCTACCCTCAAAAAGAGGATTCAGGATGTGGCAGGGCGAGATATGGGGCGGGAGTTGGTGGAGATCTCGGTAGATACCTCTCTAATCAAGATCAGCGGCTATATTGGCCGTCCGGAGGATGCGCGAAAGACTCCGGGAAATCAGTACCTCTTTGTCAACAACAGATATTTTCGCAGCCCCTATTTCCAAAAGGCAGTTGTAAAGGGTTACGAAGGGCTCATTGCGGGCGACCTTCTCCCCTCTTTCTTCATATTTTTCGAGTGTGATCCTCACAAAATAGATGTAAACATACACCCCTCAAAGACCGAGATCAAGTTTGAAGATGACTTTGCAATCTTCGACTTTCTCCTCTCAGCCACCAGGGAGTCTCTGGGAAAGAACTCCTTTATGCCGAGCATAGATTTCGATATGGAGGGTGCACCGGATATCCCAAAAATCAAAAGAGGGTTCTACACCCCGCCCCCCAAGGTAGATTATGACCCGCTATTCAACCCCTTCCGAATGGGTGCCGGTGATTCCCACGATAACAGCGTTGCTGCTATTGACCGCAGGTTCCACAGCGGCTATGGCACAACTCACGGTGGCACAACTCCAGGCGGCACAGCTCCAGGCGACTATAGTGACCCATACAATCAGGACCCGCTCTTCTCCGACTCTGCCATCCCCCAGAAGCCTGTTATGCAGGTGGGCAATAGGTATCTGCTTACAACCATAAAAACGGGGGTGATTCTTATAGATATAAAACGGGCGAGGGAGCGGATCCTCTACGAGAGGTATCTGGATGCTCTTAACGAGGGGAGAAACCTCCCGTTGCAGTCTCTGTTTCCGGTCACAATTGAGGCAGATATCAAAACTGTGTCAATATTGCAGGAGAACCTCTCCAACTTAAGATTTATGGGTTTTGATATCTCCATTGAGGAGAACTACCTCACAGTAAAGGCTCTCCCTAATGGGTTCAACGATAATTCAGACTCTTTAAGCACCATAATAGACACACTTGTAAGTGATTTGAGCGAAGATGGCAGGGATTTTGGAAAGAAGTCTAAGGAGAGGTTGGCGGGGCAGTTGGCAAAATCCGGCTCTTCGGGAAAACAGGAGTCACTAAACAACCTGGAGGCACAAACGTTAATTGATACACTCTTTGCCTGCAGGGAGCCCAACTACACACCCGGTGGCAACAGATGCCTGGCAATTTTGTCGCTTGAAGATATTGAGAAATTTATTTAACTATTAACACGAAAACAGAGAGTTATGTATATAAACAGAGGTACCGGTTTTTGGAACAGTATGCCACCGGTGGTTAAGAACCTGGTTATTTTAAATGGGATAATGTTGCTCATAACATTCCTTACCGGAGATTTTATGTATGAGAAGTTTGCGCTATTCTATGTAGAGTCTCCACTATTCAAACCCTATCAGCTGGTGACGCATATGTTTATGCACGGGAACTTTATTCACCTCTTCTTCAATATGTACTCGCTGATAATCTTTGGTATAGCACTGGAGTCTGTATGGGGGAGCAAGAAGTTTTTTATCTATTATATGGTTACCGGGCTGGGGGCAGCTGCCCTGCACTCACTGGTTCTCTTCATAGAGGTATCCTCACTAAATACAGCATATGAGGCTGGAAACCTTATGGCCTCCGAGGGTATTACAAACATAATGAGAACTCCAACGGTTGGTGCCTCGGGTGCGGTGTTCGGGGTTCTGCTTGCATACGGGATGTTGTTCCCGAACAATGTGCTGCAGCTTATCTTCCCTCCGATTGCCCTTAAGGCAAAATGGTTTGTGATGATTTTCGGAGCAATTGAGCTCTACCTCGGGTTATCAAACAAAGGGAGTAACATTGCCCACTTTGCCCACCTAGGCGGTATGCTTTTCGGTTATTTCCTCATCATATATTGGAAGAAGAAGAACAGAATGTATTTTTAAAATGGGTAAGAAGAAAAAAAAGAGACTCCCGTGGCCGGTTGTGGTCTTTCTCCGTCTGGTAATTGTGTCGGCGGCTGTTGCTCTGCTTTTCTCTTATCTATCTGCATATATAAGCCCATCTATCTCCTCCATTCCTCTCTTTTTCGGGCTCTACTTTATTCCGCTGGTGCTGCTCAATCTGCTAATTCTCTCTGCAGGGGTGATACGCAAAGCGGGTATTATTTGGATCACCTTTATTGTTCTGCTCCCCTCTATTCTCTTTGCAGAGCTCTTTATCCGCTGGGGTGAGGTAAAAAAGGGAGATCAGGGAATTGCGCTCAAGGTGTGCACCTACAATGTGGGGCTATTCTCTCAGGGTAGAGACAAAAGTTACGAAAACACCATCAGGGATATCAATAATTTTCTAAAGCAGGAGAGTCTCTCGGTAGTTTGCTTGCAGGAGTTCTACGCCAAAGATAGCGCTTCAGTCACAGAGCTCTTCCCGCAATATCCATATCGCTATTTTCATCTGTTCAAATCTAAAAAGGGGCCAGGTTTCGGGAATCTAACCCTGAGCAAGTTTCCTATTGTGAACTCCGGGAGTCTAACCTTTAAGGGGAGCACTAACCTGTGCATATTCACAGATATTGAGCACTATGGCAAGAGAATCCGTTTTTACAATACACACCTGGAGTCTCACAGCATCTCCTTTACCTCAGTAATGAAGAGGATGAGGGAGAGCGAAAAGGTTACAGAGGAGATCTACGATGTTCACGACAAACTGGCCGGCACCTTCCGTAAAAGGGCGCTTCAGGTGGACTCTATTCTTAGACACGCAGCAGCGACAGAGCTCCCCTCAATTATCTGCGGAGATCTTAATGACACTCCAATGTCATATACCTACACAAGCTTAACATCCGAAAGAAAAGACAGCTTCCGGCAGTCCGGCAAAGGGTTTAGTGCAACCTACTCCTTCCTTTGGCCTATGCTTAGAATCGACTACATTCTCTATCCCGCCCCTATCTGGAGTACTATTCATAAAACTCCAAGGGTAGAGTTCTCAGACCACTTCCCGGTTATTTCAGAGCTTATTATCCCTTAACGATGTACAGGATAGGATTTGATGCAAAGAGAGCATTTACCAACTTGAGCGGTCTTGGTAACTACAGCCGCCTGATAATCTCTTCACTTTCTCAGATATTCAACTATAACGAATACTTTTTATACACCACCCGTTTTCGGGAGCACCCACTGCTGGAGTTCGCCAACCGAAAGAACATCACTGTTCGCAGAGCTTCGGGACTAAGGGGTTACTGCTCCTCATTATGGCGCTCCTGTTTTTTAAGCTCAGTTGCAGATGGAGATAAGCTGGATCTCTACCACGGCCTTAGCGGAGAGCTGCCGTTGTGCCCTATATCTGCACCAAAGGTGGTGACAATTCACGATCTTATCTTTTTGAGGTACCCCGGTTTTTACAAGCCTCTGCAGCGCTGGATCTATCGTAAGAAGGCTGCCCACGCCATAAAGCACTCCACTAAAGTTATTGCTATCAGCAAACAGACTGCAGATGATATTATCGCCTTTTTCGGGACAGATCCTTCAAAAATCGAGATAATTTACCAGGGTTGTGACCCTCAGTTCTACACCCCTGCTTCACTGGAGAAGATAGAGAGGGCGCGCTCGCTATATAGCCTGCCCAAGAGGTTTATCGTTGCAGTGGGAACTGTTCAGGAGCGCAAGAATCTGGAGAATGTGGTGAGGGCTCTCCCCTCTCTTCCAAAGGATGTGCAGCTGCTCTGTTTTGGTAAGTGGACGCCCTATGCACTCAAAGTGTGGGCAATTGCAGATAAGCTTGGGGTGAGGGATAGGGTCCGGATGGTTCACGATGCAGATTTTACCCTTTTGCCGGCGGTATACTCCCAGGCAGAGTGTCTGGTCTATGTCTCTCATTTCGAGGGATTCGGGATACCTGTTCTGGAGGGAATTACCTACGGGATACCTGTTATCACCTCAAAAAGGGCATCTATGCCGGAGGCTGGTGGAGAGGCTCCTCTGTATGTAGACCCAAATTCTGTAAAGGAGATTGCGGACAGCATAGAGATGGTGCTATCTTCTCCAACCCTTCGCCAAAGTATGATCAACAGGGGCTTTGAACACTCAAAGGAGTTTCGCAGCGATAAAGTGGCCGAGAAGCTTTTCGCTCTATATCAAAATATAATATCTAAACATAAAGAGAAAAATGGAACTAAAGAAAGCGGTCGATGAAGCGGTAAAGGTTCTCCGCAACGGGGGTGTAATACTATACCCTACCGATACTGTATGGGGTTTGGGTTGTGACGCATCTAACCCTGCAGCGGTAGAGAGAATCTGCAAAATTAAAAAACGTGAGAAGTGCAGCGGGTTAATTGTGATTGCTGCAGATTTTAATATGGTATGCAGGTATGTAAAGCAGGTGCCGGAAGTTGCGGAGGAGGTTGCAGATTTGAGTGACAAGCCTCTCACAATTATCTATCCCGGGGCGTTTAACCTTGCCTCCAACGTTATTGCAAAAGATGGCTCTGTTGGAATCCGCATTGTAGATCATCCGTTCTGCAACCTCCTGCTTGCTAAGTTTGGCAAGCCTATAGTTGCAACATCTGCAAATATCTCTGGTGAGAAGAGCCCTTCGCACTATGAGTATATAGATGACTCAATTATTGCCGGTGCAGATTGGGTTGCAGATCCTTTCCACGAAGAGGGCTCTACAGGTAAACCATCTTCTATCCTCTACATTGGTGAGGGTGGGGTTGTAAAGATTATTCGCGACTAATGGGCGTAACTATGATTAACTATCTTCTTCTCGTTGTTGGCTTTTTGATCCTTATCGCCGGTGCAGATTATCTGGTAAAGGGGGCATCGTCCATCGCAAAAAAGCTAAACATCTCCGATCTTATTATCGGGCTCACAGTGGTCTCCATCGGGACCTCTGCTCCGGAGCTCTCGGTCAATATTATGGCCAGCCTGGAGGGCTCGGCAGGTATGGCTATTGGTAACGTGGTGGGAAGCAATATCTTTAACTTCCTGGCTATAATAGGCATAACCGCGCTTATCCGCCCAATCAACCTCAAGAGTTCTCTCATAAAGATTGAGATTCCTTATGCTATTTTAGCATCTGCCGCTCTTCTGTTTGTAACTGCAGATGTTCTGCTGGATGGTAAAGAGGGGGTTATCAACAGGAGTGACGGGCTCATTCTGCTTCTCTTCTTCTCCATCTTCCTCTACTACGTCTTTCTCTCTGCAAAAAAGGGGGAGATCAAAGAGCAGGATGCCTCCGAGCACAGCACCAAGATTTACTCGGGATGGATTTCTGTGATTATGATTTCGGGTGGTTTGGCAGCCCTAATCTTTGGAGGGGATCTCATTGTAGATAACGCTACCGTGCTTGCCCGCCAGTGGGGTTTCAGCGACAACCTCATCGGCCTCACCATTCTCGCAGTGGGCACATCGCTGCCCGAGCTCGCCACCAGCGTAGTTGCAGCTCTAAGGGGCAACAGCGATATCGCCATCGGAAACGTTGTCGGCTCAAATATCTTCAACATCTTCTTCATCCTTGGTACCAGCGCAGTTATCTTCCCTCTGCCGGTTGCTCCCGAGAGCATCATTGACGGTCTGGTAGCCGCTGTCGCAACCGCCCTGGTACTCTTTTTCGCACACCGCGGCAGAGGCCAGCGCATAGACAAAACCGAAGGAATCATCCTGATCGCAGTCTATGCCGGATATATCACATACCTTATGGTGAGGTAGGTATCCCCGCGGGAATTCTCACAGCAGGAACACATACCTTACACGTTACGGGCTTATAAAAACCCTTCGCACGCCGGGCACGTCCATCCTCATCCGCTCACAAGCTCGCTTCTTCCGGCTGAGTGTGCCCTATTTGTTGCGGAGGGGGTTATTTAACAGCCCGCGGGAGATTGGATTTCGTGCTGTGAGAATTTCAACTGACAAAATCTGCGCAGCAGTAAAAAACCTGCGAAGCAGACCAATAAGGATGAGGATGCGGTCTGCTGCGCAGGGTGGAACTTTGCCAGTGTTTGATGAAAGATATTGAAATACAATATATTACAAAACCCAGTTTTCCGGACTTGGAAAACTGGGTTTTATAATTATTTGACAGAGTTATTGTTACATCAAACACTGGCAAAGCCCAGATAAACCGCGGTGACAGCGGTGAGTGCGGCGGTCTCTGTTCGCATACGGGAGTCTCCCATATGGAAGGCTTTGAAGCCGTTACGGGTGGCGTGTTCAATTTCGGCAACGGAGAAGTCGCCCTCGGGCCCTATCATCACAAGGATTTTTTTGGGGGCAAGAATTTTGGAGGGGTAATTGTCGCCCTGCTGCTTTTTTGACTCTTCAATGAGTTTGGTTATACTCTCCCGGTGGCTTTCGCGGCAGTGGCCGATGAGTTTTGTCCAGCCCTGCTTGTGCATATCCTGCTGGTTCTCGTTGTGCATTACCTTGCGCAAATCCTGCTGCAAATCCTGCTGCATCTGCCCGTACTGCCGGATGAGGGCATCTGCAGTTGTCATTGGGTTTAGAATTGGGAGGCGGGTTTTGAGGGATTGTTTCATTGCAGATAGGATGAGTCTCTCTGCTCGCTCTCTTTTGAAAACTCTCTTTTGGGAGTGATCTCCCTCGAGGGGGGTTATCTCGTCTATGCCAAGCTCTACGGCCTTCTCTATGAACCACTCATATCTGTCGGGGTTCTTTGTGGGGGCTACGGCCATATGCAGATAGTAGTCTCTCTTTTGGTATTCGCGGTCGCAGCTGATTATCTGCAAAAGTGTCTCTTTACCTTTGGTGGAGAGGATCTCTGCAAGGTAGAGCCCGCCTGCTCCATCGGTGAAGTTTATCTGCTGGCCGGCTGCGTGGCGCATAACTTTTGTGCAGTGCAGCGACTCCGCGGGGTCAAGAGTTGCTCTGTCGCCCTCGATTTTGTTTGTGAAAAAGAGTTCCATAATAAGTACAAATATATTTAAAAAGGTTATTTTTG
>JAUYTH010000280.1 GCA_030695165.1 Bacteroidales bacterium | reverse complement strand
GCACCTTAAGGAGGGCGCGAACGGAAATCAACTAAGTAAAGCCAGACTTCTCCTTGCAACGGAGATACTTGTAAAGAGATTTTCCAATGTATTTTACTTTCCGGCTTACGAGATTTTTATGGATCAGCTCAGGGACTATCGCTTTTATGCGCAAGATATGGTTCACCCCTCACCAGAGGCTGTCAACTACATTTGGGAGCAGTTCTGTTCATTTGCACTGGAGAGCAGCTGCGACAAAATTATGAAACAGGTAAACGAAATCAACTTAATGAAGAGCCATAGGCCTATGTTTCCCAACAGTGAAGATTATAAGAGCCTGCTTGAAAAAATAGCAATTCTTGAGCAAAAAATAGCCAATGAGGGGCTCTAAAATGCTCTTCTAATTCGCGGAGATTACAAATTTTTATTAATTTTAACCGATTTTCCCGAAATTCACTATAAAGTCAAGAGCAAGAGTAGAGTATTCTCCAATAATTTCATATTTTTTTGATAAATAAATCCTTAAATTATTTGTTTATAAGAATTAATCGGTATATATTTGCACTAAACCCAATAGACTCAACATCCTAAACAATAAATTATGAATAAAGCAGAACTAATATCAGCAATCGCAGCTAAGGCAGAAATTACTAAAGTTGATGCAAAAAAAGCGTTAGATGCATTTATCGATGTAGCCGCAGACTCTCTTAAAAATGGAGATAGACTTACACTTGTAGGTTTTGGCTCTTTCTCTGTAACTAACAGAATTGCACGCAACGGCAGAAACCCTCGTACAGGATTGAAAATCAAAATCGCTGCTAAAAAAGTGGTTAGATTTAAAGCCGGCGCAGAGATTAACAAATTAATCAACTAAACTGTCTGCACCAAATTATTAAGACGCCTTACACAGGGGCGTCTTTTTTTTATCAGTAATTGATAAAGAGTAGGACACGACCCTTATCAAAAATCAATTCGAAACTCTCGTCAAGGCATTCGTTAAGTGTGCCTCTCCACCAATTGTCAAAAACAACATCATCCAACGGGTATTTAAGCCCTTTGGACTCTATCTTCAAATTGCAATCCAGGGCAAATATTGAGACCTGGCTACCTTTTGCTGCATTGAAAATTCCTCCGGAGTTAACAGGGATAAATCTGCCCGAGTTCGTCCACATCTCAACATTGACATTGCTTAAAAGGGAGTAATCCGATAGTAGGGAGATATTTCCAAGAGTGTGGTCTTCCCGGAGCCCGGTTGCTCCCAAAATAATTACACGGGATGGTTTAAGTGTAAGAGAGTGGTTGAAGGCTTTAGTGAGATCGTTAGTCTGTTGGCAGTCCGATTGTATAATAATGTTATTATACCTTTCACGTAAGGATAAATCCAAAGAGTCCATATCTCCCACAATAAAGTCAGGGGTTATGTCGCAGGAGAGAAGTTTAGCTGCTGCACCGTCACAACAGACTATCATAGAAGCGTTCTTTAGCTTTCCTAATGGAATGTCGTGAGTTGGAAACTCTCCGTCTGCCAGAATTATGATCTCGTCCATTTTCAGTTGAATTTATATGAGCCAATCTCTCGTATCCCGGATAGAAACTCCCGAATTTCCAGTCTTCTTTTACCTGCTGCCTGAATGGATGTTATCTTTATGCTCCCCTTACCGCACCCTACTCTCAGGAAACTCTTATTATCTGACTCTATCTCCCCGGGTTTTAAATTGCTGGGAGTATCCGGATTTGTGTCAATAGAGTGATCATCTATTGCCGAATAGATCTTTACCGGCATAGCCTTGTCACTCCAGGACAAAACGGAGTTTGCACAAGGGTAGGGGCTTAATCCCCGGATCAGGTTATATATTTGGGTGCTGCTCTGTTCCCAGTTGATTATTCCGCTATCTTTAGTGAGTTTTGGAGCTTCGCGGAGCGTTTTTTCACTGCTAATCAGGTTGCTCTGCGGTATTCTCTCTGCTCTTCCGGAGATAATTGCGTCAATTGTTTCAACAACCAGCTCTGTGCCGAGAATCATCAGTTTGTCGTGAAGTTCACCGGCACTCTCGCCTATCTCGATTGCACACTCTCTGGAGAAAAGGATCTCTCCGGTATCTATCTTGTCATCTATCATAAAGGTGGTTACACCTGTAATACTCTCTCCGTTAATCACTGCCCAGTTTATTGGGGCAGCACCCCTGTATTGCGGCAGAAGCGAAGCGTGCAGGTTAAATGTGCCCGAGGGAGGAATAGACCACACAACTTTGGGGAGCATCCGAAAAGCAACAATAATAAAGAGATCTGCATTAAAGCCTTTAAGCTCGTTTATAAAACTATCTTCTTTTAGCGATTCGGGTTGGAGTACCTTTAGCCCTCTCTCCTGTGCAAACAACTTAACGCTGCTTTGGGAGATTTTTTGCCCCCTTCCCACAGGTTTATCCGGAATTGTGACCACGGCACAAACCTCGTGCCCGGCATCGAGAATTCCCCTAAGTGGCGCAACTGCAAACTCAGGGGTGCCCATATATACAACTTTACACCTCATCGCTCTTCTCCCCCTTGTATGAGTTAATCTTGTTGAGAACTTTATTGAAAAACATTATATATGAGTCAGCGTTAAAGAGCGAGGAGTCCCTTGTAGATTTTAACGTTAAATAGACCCCAATTGGGAAGAGAACAGCTGACGAAATAAGTGTCCCCACCTCCGGCCCTATCACACCGTCTGTAGCTAGTTTTTTTCCGCTTATATCCACCACCCAGTATATTACAAAGAATATCATAGAGACAATTACCGGAGTTCCCAATCCCCCTTTTCTAATGATTGCTCCCAGTGGAGCACCGATAAAGAAGAATATAAAACAGGCAATGGATAGAGTAAATTTTCTTAAACGCTCTATTCTGATTTTACGAAGGGGATAGATGTATTGAAACTCCTCTATCTGATAATTATCCAAAAGAGTCACGGCACTCTCTAGCTGACCTATAGCCATACGGAGATTTCCCCGCTGCTCTTTTGGCGAATCCCACCGGAAAAGGGAGTCATACTCTATTTTCCCTTTGTAGTTCCCAACGAAGGCTGTGTCTAACTCCCTGCTGAATGAGAGACCGCCGCCACTTATGAGATTTCTGTACTGAAATTGGTGTACCTTGCTATAGGATGAGTCAAGCGAATCTTTTGCGACCCTTAACTGACTAAGGTTTTGAGACATTATTTCACTGCTGAATTTATTGTCGTCAGATCTCTGAAAAGCGTAGTTTGATATTGATATTATCATCTCCTGCTTAGCGAATCCTATTCTCTGGAGAGTAAAAGAGGAGTCCGAGGAGCCGTACTCTCTTGGCTCCTCTTCGTAAGAGTAACCATCAAAGAGTGTAAAGACCAGGTTCTTTTTATCTGTTGAGAACTTTATTGAGCCGGAATCTGCAAGAGTAAGGCTGGTGTTCCCTTTGCTCTCTTTATGTGAGTACACCATCACATTGTAGATTGAACCGCTATTTTCGTCCCGGTTTCCTATTCTTATATTATAACCCTCAATTCCCTCATAGAATATCCCGGTGGGAATCCGTATCTCATCCTTAGTTTTGCTGATGTCGTCGCGAAGAGAGTAGATCTTATTGTAGGATACAGGAATCAGGTTATTTGAGGCAAAAAAGGCCCCTATACTAACAGCAAATGAGAGGAAAATCAGAGGTAAAAGAACTCTTTGGAGAGGTATTCCGGCTGCCTTGAGAGCAAGGAGCTCATTATCTTCTCCCATTCCCCCCAAAGTCATTATTGATGCCAGAAGTGTAGCGATAGGAAGAGCCAATGGTATGAGTGTAGCAGAGCCCCAGCCCAGAAACTCCAGAATTACAAGCACACTTAACCCTTTTCCTACAAGTTCATCGATATAGAGCCATAAAAACTGGAGCATCAGGGCAAATATCACGATGAGAAAGGTAAGAACAAATGGTCCGAGAAACGATTTGACGATAAATTGGTCTAATTTTTTCAATTTTTCCTGTTTAGTCGCTATATCCTCTTAGTTGCAAGTTCAATTAGTTTATCCACTGCCAATTTTATGCCTCTATTATCTTTTCCTCCTGCTGTTGCGAAAAAATTCTGGCCTCCTCCTCCTCCCTCTATGAATTTGGCTGCCTCTCTTATATCTTTGGATGCATTGAAGCCGTGGGAAACAAGGTCATCTGAGTACAATAGTGCAAGCGATGGTTTACCTCCGTCTGTATAGCCGGCAATAAATGCCCCGTTACTTATTTCGTTTCTAAGCATAAATGCTGTGTTCTTTACCACATCTGCACTATATTCACCGCTGAGAATGTATACATTTATTCCGTTTATACTCTCCATCTGTTCAGCTACCCTATCTTTGAGCGATAGTGCCTGCTCCTTGATAAGCTCTTCAAACTTTTTGCGGTAATCTTCATTTTCCGACACTATCTTCTGGATAGAATTTATCAGATTAGGTGTGCTGCCCAGTAGATTTTTGATACCCTTAACCATATCTTCGCTCTCCTGAATTATCCTGTGGGCACTCTCTCCTGTGGTAGCCTCAATCCTTCTTATTCCTGCAGCTATTGCAGATTCGGAGATGATTTTAAACAGACCTATGTTCCCGGTTGCGCTGGTGTGAGTACCTCCGCAAAGTTCAATTGAGTCTCCAAATTTAATAACCCGAACCTTTTCGCTGTACTTCTCTCCGAAAAGAGCCATAGCTCCCATCCCCTTTGCCTGCTCCACAGGAAGGTCGCGAAACTCATCGCGAGTCAGATTTTTGCGGATATATCTGTTTACAAGATTTTCAACCCTTCTCAGATCTTCGTCAGATATCTTTTCGTAGTGGGAGAAGTCGAACCGGAAATATTGTGAGTTTACAGATGACCCTTTTTGCTCTATATGAGTACCAAGAAGCTCCCGGAGTGCTTTGTGAAGCAAGTGGGTGGCAGTATGATTGTTTGCAATGCTCTCTCTTCTCTCTTTATCTATAACAGCTGTAAATGTGCCTTTAAGATTCGATGGCAATTTGTCGGTTAGGTGTATGTTGAGGTTATTCTCTTTGATAGTATTGGTTACAGAGATCTCCTCACCACCTGCAGAGATGAGCTTACCGGTATCGCCCACCTGACCGCCGCTCTCTGCGTAGAATGGACTCTTGTTCAGGACTAACTGGTAATAGCTGCGGGTTTTGGTCTTAACGCTACGGTAACGAAGAATCTCAACCATCTCCTCACCTTTGTCATAGCCTACGAACTCCACCGAAGATCCCGGATTTACCTCTGTCCAGTCTCCCTCCTGAGAAGAGGTTGCGTTACGACTTCTCTCTTTCTGTTTCTCGAGTTCACTCTCAAATGAAGCGTGATCTATACTGTATCCGTTCTCTTTTGCAATAAGCTCACTAAGGTCAATCGGAAAGCCGAATGTGTCATAAAGGGTAAAGGCATCCTCCCCGGAGATCCGCTTTGTGGCAGAGTTTTTCTCCATAAGAGTATCCATAAGTCGTATTCCCTTCTCAAGTGTTCTGAGAAACGACTCCTCCTCTTCACGAATAACTCTCTCAATAAGGTTTTGCTGGTGTACCAGCTCGGGGAAGGCATCTCCCATCTCCTTTACCAGAGTGGGTACCAATCTGCAAAGCAAAGGTTCTGAGGATCCTAGAAAGGTGTATGCATACCTGACTGCCCTACGTAGAATTCTTCTTATAACATACCCTGCTTTAACGTTTGAAGGCAGCTGACCATCTGCAATTGAGAAACTTATCGCTCGGATATGATCTGCAATAACTCTCATTGCAACCCCTGTCCCCGGGCTCTCCATATATGGCTTTCCGGTAAGAGCAGATATTGTCTCAATCATTCCTGAGAATACATCTGTATCGTAGTTGCTCTTTTTCCCTTGTATTGCCATACATAGTCTCTCCAGCCCCATTCCGGTATCTACGTGTTTTTGTGGAAGAGGTACAAGCTCTCCGCTGGCCTTTCTGTTGTATTGAATAAATACCAGATTCCAGATCTCAATTACAAGAGGGTCTCCACAATTTACAAGGGTAGCTCCATCTACCTCCGCCCTCTGATTATCGTCTCTAATATCTACGTGAATCTCGCTGCAGGGCCCGCAGGGTCCGGTGTCTCCCATCTCCCAAAAGTTATCTTTCTTGTTGCCAAATAGGATTCTCTCATTGGGGAGGTATTTTTGCCACTCGACTCTCGCTTGTTCGTCCGGAGATATTCCATCTTCCTGGCACCCTTCAAACACTGTGGCATAGAGTCGGTTGCTATCCAATTGGTAAACCTTTGTGAGGAGTTCCCAGGCCCAATCTATCGCCTCCTTTTTGAAATAGTCTCCGAAACTCCAGTTTCCCAGCATCTCAAACATTGTATGGTGATAAGTATCGTGCCCTACCTCCTCCAGGTCATTGTGCTTTCCACTTACTCTGAGGCATTTTTGAGTATCTGCCACTCTTTTGTGCAGAGGTTCTGTGTTTCCCAGAAACCACTCCTTAAACTGATTCATTCCTGCGTTGGTAAACATTAGAGTCGGGTCGTCCTTAACGACCATTGGAGCCGATGGAACAATCGCGTGACCCTTGTTTTCAAAGAATTTTAAAAAATTATCTCTGATCTCTTTTGATGTCATATGTGTAAATGGTATTTATCTCAATTCAAAATGAATCACAAAAATAGGTTTTTTATTAAAATTATATAAATTTGCACGAAATAAAGAGTTATTTTTGCAAATGGCAAAACAAAAAAGATATAAATTTAACCACGAAACATTAGCTTACGAGATCCATAAAATACCTATAAAACATAGGTTTTCAAAAGGTTTCGTGCTTTTTATGCTAAGTTTGATTATCTCGGTGGGGTACTATTTTATTTATACAAGATATCTCAATCTTGAAACTCCAAAGACTCTTTCGCTTAAAAGAGAGAATGATGAGCTGGCAAACAGGCTGGAGCTTATTAACAGGAGGTTCGAAAGTGTAAATAGATCTCTGGTAACTCTGCAGATGAGGGATAACTATGTCTACAGACCCATTTTCGGTATGGAGGAGATATCTCAGGATGTTAGAAATGCAGGTTTCGGTGGAGTTGACAGATACTCTCACCTTCAAAATTTTGAACGCTCCGGAATTCTTAGTAAGACAGCATATAATCTGGATGTGCTCTACAAAAAAACATACGTCCAGACAAAATCTTTTGACGATCTGGCACTTCTGGCAAAAAATGCAGACGAAATGACTCTGTGTGTTCCTGCAATTCCACCTGTGAATATTTCATCTTCAAGAATAAGATACTCCAGTAGTTTTGGTTACAGGCGAGATCCTTTTCACGGAGACTACAGGATGCACTCCGGCGTAGACCTTTCCGGCCCTGTTGGAGAGAGTATTTATGCCACCGGTAACGGGAGGGTTGTAGATATCGGATTTGATTTCTTTGGATATGGCAATTTTATCTTGATTGATCACGGCTTTGGATATAAGACCCGTTATGCTCACCTCAAGAGTGCCAATGTAACAATTGGCAGAGTTGTTAAAAGAGGAGAACAGATAGCAATAATGGGTAATACAGGACGCTCTAAAGGGCCACACCTCCACTATGAAGTAATCTACAGAAACAAACCGGTAAATCCTCTGAACTACTATAACAGAGATGTTAATGAGCAACAGTTTAGAGAGTTAATATCTCCTAAGAGCTAGGGGCTATGAGCAGATATAAGTTTAACAGAGAACAGCTTAAATTTGTAGAGGAGAAGCTGGGATTGACTGGAAGGGTAGCTTCTGTATTAAAATATATTGTTGGTTCTCTTTTACTTGCAGTCTTGTACTACATTATCTTTGCCGCAATTTTTAACACCCCGCAGGAGGAGGTTCTGCTAAAAGAGAATCAGATACTCAACTCTCAGTTTAGAGAGGCCTCTACAAAGATAGATGTATTGGATAATGTTATCGGAGATCTTCAGAAAAGAGACAGGGATATATATATGAGTATCTTTAAATCTTCGCCTCCGGATCTTCTAAACGAATACAACCCTAAACTCTATCTGCAGCTGGACACCTCTACCGATATATCACTGGTAAACTTCACCTCGGACAGAATAATGTTTACAACTTTTCTTGCCAAGGAGCAGACAGATAAAATTGAAAAAATTTATTCGATGCTGCAGAGCAGTAGAGATCTTCTCTCCATTCCTGCCGTTCTTCCAATAAAAGGGATGACAGTAACACAGACAGGTGCAAGCATTGGTAAAAAGATTCACCCATTTTACAAGACAATGAGTGATCACACCGGAATAGATCTTCTCTCGGGGGTTGGTGCAGAGATTATTGCCACTGCAAACGGAACAGTAACATCGTTAATAAGATCGGACAGAGACCGGGGGAATCAGATAAAAATTGACCATAACAACGGATTTGTAACTTATTATGCTCATCTTGGTGATATCCTGGTTAGAGACGGTCAGAGGGTGAGCAGGGGTATGGTTATTGCCAGAGTAGGAAACAGCGGGCTCTCATTTGCACCACATCTGCACTATGAGGTGAGGTACAACGGAAAGATAATGGATCCCGTAAACTATTTTTTTGCCGAGCTTAATCCCGGAAGTTACAGGGAGATGATGGTGATAGCCCTCAACAGTGGACAGTCTATGGACTAAAGCTCCATTTTTTTATTAGTAACCCTTTAATTCTTTTCATTATGCCATACAAAGAGTTTAAAATTGAGAAGCTTTACTACACAATAGGTGAAGTGGCAGAGATTCTCGGGGAGAATACATCCCTTGTGAGATTCTGGGCTCAGAAATTTCCGGAGTATATAAAACCTGCAAGAAATAAGAAGGGAAACAGACTTTTCACTGCAGACGATGTAACTAATTTCCGTCTTATACACTATCTGGTTAAGGAGAGAGGGATGACTCTTGAGGGAGCATCAAAAAGACTCAAGGATAATAAGAGCGGAGTGGACAGAAGGGTAGATGTAGTTGAGATTCTCTCCGGGATAAAGGAGAGACTTAAAGAGGTTTCTGACTCCCTTTAAAGATGAAGGCAAAAGAGATAATATCTGTAATAGAGGAGTTTGCCCCACGAAATATACAAGAGGAGTGGGATAACTCCGGGCTGATGGTTGGAGACATCCAGAGGGAGGTGAAGAGCGTTCTTCTTGGTCTGGATTGCACGCCGGAGCTTATCCGGGAGGCTATAGAGACTGGTGCAGATATGATTGTCACTCACCACCCGCTCATATTCAAGGGTATTAAAAAAATAGGTACAGAGACAGTACAAGAGAGGATGATATCTTCAATAATAAAAAAAGATATTGTGGTTTATTCAGTTCATACTAACATAGATAAGGTTCCCCTTGGAGTAAGTGCTCTTATGGCAGAGAGAATTAATCTTACCCGGACAAAGGTTTTAATGCCGGAGCAGAATAGTGAAACCGGACTTGGTGTTGTTGGTGACCTGGTTGAACCTATGGAGTTTAACTCATTTTTAAAAATGGTAAAAGAGAGATTCTCTCTTAAGGTTGTGAAGACATCCAAACCAATAAACGATAAAATATCCAGGGTGGCTCTTTGCGGGGGCAGCGGTGCCTCAGTGATTCCTGCAGCAATAGCATCCGGAGCACAGATATTTATATCCGGAGATATCTCATATCACAACTATTTCTGTGAAGATGAGTTTATGATTATGGATATTGGCCACTATGAGAGTGAGATAGATGTACTTGAACTGCTGATGTCTGTTATTTTGAAAAAAATACCTAACTTTGCAGTTCACATCAGTGAAAGAAATAATAATCCCATATACTACCATTAATAGATTATGTCAGCAGCTAAAACAAAAGCAACGATAGAGACCCCGTTGGACGGAGGAACATTTATCTCACTACAAAAGAGCTCGGTAGAGGGTGACCTCAGCATGGAATCTAAACTTTTTCTGCTTTATAAGCTTCAGCAGACAGACTCCCAGATAGACCAGATCCACCTTTTAAGAGGAGAACTTCCACTTGAAGTTCAGGATCTTGAAGATGATATTCTCGGGCTAAAAACCAGAGTAGAAAATCTTCAGGTGGAGTTGAAAGAGATTGAGAAGAGTCTTGCTCAAAAGAAGATTGATATGGAGAACTCAAAGTCTCTTATTGAGAAGTACACTTCGCAGCAAAATAACGTTAAGAATAACAGAGAGTATGACTCATTATCCAAAGAGATAGAGTTTCAGGGTCTTGAAGTTCAACTTTCGGAGAAGAGAATCAAAGAGAACACTCTTATTATTGCAGATAAAAAAGTAATTCTTACAGAGACAATTAAGGCGCTGGATGAGAGAGCTCTGGATCTTGAAAACAAGAAGAGAGAGCTGGACTCTATTGTTCTTGAGACATCCAAAGAGGAGGAGGAGCTTCTTAAGTACTCTGCAGAGATTCAGTCTCAGATAGACGCAAGACTATTGGCTGCCTACAAAAAGGTAAGATCAAACGCCAGAAACGGCCTTGCAGTGGTAACTGTAAGGAGGGACTCCTGCTCCGGCTGTTTTAATAAGATTCCACCACAAAGGCAGATGGATATAGCATCAAGCAAAAAAATTATTGTTTGCGAATACTGCGGAAGGATTCTTGTTAACGGTGATTTTGAGGCAGAGTAGATGAGTACAGTGCCCTATACAATAAGGGAGCTGTTTTTCAAACATATAGCACAAACATCCCCCTCTCCTTTAGGTATTGAGATCCAAAGGGCAGAGGGGGTTTTTCTCTTTAGCTCCGACAATAAAAAGATCATAGATTTAGTCTCCGGTGTATGTGTCTCCAACACAGGGCACGGAAACAGAGAGATTATTGACAGTATCGTGAATCAGCTAAACAGGCATATGCATCTGATGGTTTACGGAGAGGTAATTCAGAGCCCTCAGGTCGAACACGCAGCCCTGCTCACAGCACAACTGGATAGTAGCCTCAACTCTGTTTACTATGTCAACTCCGGCAGTGAGGCCAATGAGGTTGCACTTAAACTGGCAAAAAGGCACACCAACAGATCGGAGATGATCTCTTTTTATGGCAGCTATCACGGAAGTACTCACGGAGCACTTAGCGTGATGGGAAGCGAGGAGTATAAAAGCTCATTCCGCCCGCTGCTACCTCAGGTGCGACATATACGATTCAACTCATTTGAAGAGCTCTCTCTAATCACCGACAGATGTGCTTGTGTTATTGCAGAGCCTGTTATGGCTGAGGCGGGAGTCATCTCACCGCAAAATGATTATCTTAAAGCCTTAAGGGCCAGATGTACCCAAACCGGGACGCTTCTTATATTTGATGAGATTCAAACCGGATTTGGCAGGACAGGAGAACTTTTCTCCCATCAGAAGTATGGGGTTGTTCCGGATATTATAACCTTGGCAAAGGCTTTGGGAGGTGGGATGCCTCTTGGAGCAGTAGTTGCCTCTTCTTCTCTGATGAGCGATTTCATCTCCAATCCGGTGCTTGGGCATATTACAACTTTCGGTGGGCATCCGGTCTGTTGTGCTGCAGCTCTTGCCTCACTGAAATTGCTTTTAAAGGAGGATTGGGTTGCAATGGTTAATGAAAAGAGTGCTATATTTGTAGATAGGCTTAAAGATCATCCGTTGGTGAAAGAGATTAGGGCAGAGGGACTTCTTATTGCAGTAGATCTTATCGGTGAAGATTATGCAAAGAGGGTACTTCCCCTGTTAATTGAAGAGGGGGTACTGAGCGACTGGTTCCTTTTTTGTCCGTCGGCATTCAGAATTGCTCCTCCTCTGATAATCACCACCGAAGAGATTGAATATGCTCTTGATAGGATTTTAAAGGCTTTAAACAAACTAACCAAGTAACTGTATTACAGATGGCTAAGATAACAGGCAGGGGTAAGCCCAGAAGTAACGAGACCAATATAGATGTTTTGGGGCTGGAGATGGGCAAGAGACCACCTCAGGCTGTGGATATTGAGGAGGCCGTACTTGGAGCCCTGATGTTGGAGCCCACTGCTGTTACAGATGTTCTGGACATCATAAACCCGGACTGTTTCTACAAAGAGACAAACAAGAAAATTTTTACCGCAATATCTGCATTGTCCATCAGACACGCACCTGTAGATATTTTTACCGTTTCGGAAGAGTTAAAGGGACAGGGAGAGCTGGAGAGTATAGGCGGGGTATCATATCTGAGTCAGCTGAGTATGAAGATAGGTGCTGCAGCCCATATCGACTACCACGCAAAGATTCTCCTCCAAAAATATATTCAGAGGGAGCTTATTTCTATATCCTACGGTGTTCAGAAGGACGCTTTTGACGATACAATTTCGGTAGATGAGTTGCTGGATAGCACTCAGCAAAAGATATTCACCCTTGCAGACAGGAATATGCGCAAGGAGGCTCAGGTTGTACAGTATGTAATAAACCACGCAATTGATGACCTGGAGAAGAATCAACTCAGGACCGACGGGCTGAGCGGTATCCCTTCCGGATACACATCAATAGACAGGGTAACTTTAGGATGGCAACCATCTGACCTTATAATTATTGCAGCCAGGCCATCAATGGGTAAGACAGCTTTTGTGCTAACGATGGCCCGCAATATGTCTGTAGAGCACAAGGTTCCGGTAGCCTTTTTCTCTCTGGAGATGTCCTCGTTACAACTTATAAAACGTCTTATGATAAGTGAGACCGGCCTGGACTCGGATAAAATAAAGGGAGGCAAAAAACTCAAAGATTACGAATGGGAGCAGCTCCACACCAGGCTTAAACAGCTGGTAAAAGCTCCACTCTATATAGATGATACCCCATCTCTATCCATAAATGAACTTCGTTCCAAAGCACGTAAGCTTGTATCAATACACGGGGTAAAGATGATTGTTATTGACTATTTGCAACTTATGACCGGTCCCTCGGAGCTAAGGGGAATGAGAGAGCAGGAGGTATCTGCAATATCAAGATCGCTAAAGGCAATAGCAAAAGAGCTTAATGTACCAGTCATTGCTTTGTCACAGCTTAGTCGTGCAGTGGAGACAAGAGGCGGGACCAAAAGGCCACAACTAAGCGACCTGAGAGAGTCGGGTGCAATTGAGCAGGATGCAGACCTTGTTCTCTTTATTCACAGGCAGGATTATTACAGCATAGGTGATGACAACCCTGCACTAAAAGGGGTGTCAGATATTATTATCGCTAAACACAGGAACGGGGCAGTTTGCGATGTTCAGCTGAGATTCCGCAGTGCCGAGGTAAAGTTTGTCGATATGACAGACTCTGCACTTTCAAGAGATCCTTTTGCTACAGGCTCTGTCGAAACATATCCATCCAAGATGAACCAGGAGGAGTTTCGATCTAATTCAGATTTTGACAGAGAATTTTAGGAATGAGACTAATCTTAATAATCATACTCTCTTTATTGATTATACCTGCAAAAGGACAGGTTAAGCCGTGTGCCTCTGTAAATAATATCCCGGAGAACCTTCGGGCATTTGACGACGGAGAGAAGGTGGTTTATGTAATTAATTATACCTGGGGAGTCATTAAAACCGATGTAGGTGAGGCTGTTGTCTCTCTTAATAGATTAAATAATGAAACTAACGGAGATTATTTTCACTCAATTATAACCGGGTACAGCTATAAGTTTTACGAGATGTTCTTTAGGGTGAAGGACCTTTTTGAATCTAAATTCAACACCACCAACGGACGTCCCTTCTATTTTCACAGGGATATCTCAGAGGGTAGATACAGAATGAAAAACTGGTATACATTTAATCCTGACTACTCCATAAATGCAAAGGTGAAGAGGTTGGATCAACCAACTAAAGACACCCTGCTTAAGGGAAGAGAGTGTACATTTGACCTTGTCTCCCTCTTCTATTTTTCAAGGAATATGGACTTCTCCAAGATCCTTCCGGGTGTTGAGCAGCCAATATCATTCGCAATTGACGATGAGATTTTTGATCTATACTACAGATATATTGGACCTGAGATTAAAAGGGTTCCGGGTATGGGACAGTTCAGGACACTTAAGTTTGCTGCAAGGGTCGTTGTGGGAGAGGTCTTCTCCGGAAAGGAGGAGTTGGTTATTTGGGTTAGTGACGATAAAAACAGAATTCCGCTTATGTTTGAAACCCCTATTATTGTAGGTAAGGTTACAGGGAGAATCTCCTCATATAAAAATCTGAAACATCCGATTTCGAGTAAAATAAGATAAAGATGAGTAAACAGGACTATGTTAATCACGAGGGTATTATAACCGCAATTGATATTGAATATATCACTGTTGAGATTCTGAATAAATCTGCCTGCTCCTCTTGTCACGCAAAGGGTGTATGCACTCTGGGTGATGTAAAAGTTAAGGAGGTAGATGTTGAGAACACCGGGTATGAAACTTACGAGTTGGGAGAAAAGGTAAATCTTTTATTAAAACGAACTCTTGGATACAGAGCTCTATGGCTCTCTTATCTGGTTCCCCTGCTCATTCTTTTAGTTTTATTAGTATCTTTGTCTACTATTGGTTTTACGGAGCTTGCTGTGGGACTCTCCATAATCGGTGCCATATCTCTCTATTATATTATCATCTGGTTATTCAGAGATAAGCTAAAGAGAGAATTTGTTTTTATTATTGAAAAATTAAGCAAATAATGACAACTACAATTATTTTTACAATTGTCAGCCTCACTCTCCTTGGCCTGGTACTGGCTCTGATACTCTATTTTGTTGCACAGAAATTTAAAGTGGAAGAGGATCCCAGAATTGACGATGTAGAGGCAATTTTGCCGGGAGCCAACTGCGGAGGTTGTGGTTTTGCAGGGTGCCGGGCATTTGCCGAAGGGTGCGTAAAGGCAGACTCACTTG
The DNA here is from genome assembly GCA_030695165.1 of Bacteroidales bacterium. Taxonomy (GTDB): domain Bacteria; phylum Bacteroidota; class Bacteroidia; order Bacteroidales; family UBA932; genus Bact-08. The sequence continues at coordinate 4,459 of JAUYTH010000280.1, read as the reverse complement.
ATGCGTTATCTTGTCCTGTTGGTGGCAATGAGGTGATGAAGAGCGTTGCCTCCTATTTAGGGATGACAGTTGCAGAGAAGGCTCCTCAGGTTGCTGTTGTGAGGTGCAACGGAAACTGTGATACAAGGGAGAAGACAAACCATTACGACGGATACTCCTCTTGTGCGGTTATGTCCACTCTTTATAGTGGAGATACAGGATGCAGCTATGGATGTCTCGGTCACGGTGACTGTGTTGTGGTGTGTAGTTTTGACGCTATAAAGATGGACCCTCGTACCGGTCTGCCGGAGGTAGATCAGGATAAATGTACAGCTTGCAACGCTTGTGTCAAGGCTTGCCCTAAATCGATCATTGAACTAAGAAATAAGGGGCCTAAAAACAGACGGATTTTTGTCTCCTGTATCAATAAAGATAAGGGAGGGGTAGCTAGAAAGGCTTGCTCCGTAGCTTGCATAGGGTGCCTTAAGTGTCAAAAAGCTTGCGCTTTTGACGCTATAACAATTTCTAATAACCTTGCCTATATAGATTACAACAAGTGTAAGCTTTGCAGAAAATGTGTGACAGAGTGTCCAACCCACGCTATTTGGGAGGTAAACTTTCCTGTAAGATTGCCTAAGCCTGTGGAGAGCGTAAATGTAGAACAGTAATAAATAAAAAATATGAGCAGAACATTTTCCATTGGCGGTATTCATCCTAGCGATTATAAGATATCCGCAAATGCTGCAATCGAGAATTTCCCGCTTATGGATATGGCATATATCTCTGTATCTCAGCACCTAGGTGCACCTGCAGAGCCGGTAGTTGCCAAAGGCGACAAGGTTAAGACTGGTCAGCTAATAGCAAAAGCTAACGGTTTTATATCTGCCAACATCCATTCGTCGGTTTCGGGAACAGTCACCTCGATAGAGCCCTATCCCGATCTTTCAGGTAATCTGGTGCCGCATATTATCATTAAGGTAGAGGGAGATGAGTGGATAGAGGGGGTTGACAGATCTGAGGATATTGTTAGAGAGATCTCTTTGGAGAGCAAAGAGATCATTGGCAAAATTGCCGATGCAGGAGTTGTGGGACTGGGTGGGGCAGCCTTTCCGACCCATATCAAGCTCTCTCCTCCTCCAAATAAAAAGGCAGATTTTTTAATGATTAACGGTGCTGAGTGTGAGCCATATCTTACATCTGACTATAGGGTTATGCTGGAGTCTACCGAACAGATTCTTATCGGTACCAAAATTATGATGAAGGCTCTTGGTGTAAAAAAGGCATACTTTGGTGTTGAGGAGAACAAACCGGCTGCAATAAAAAAATTAAAGGCGGTTGCATCAAAAGGATATAAAGAGATCAAGATAGTAGCACTTAAGAAGATGTACCCACAGGGGGGTGAAAAGCAGCTTATTGATGCTATACTAAAGAGAAGGGTGCCATCTATGGGGCTGCCAATTGATACCGGTGTTGTTGTTCACAATGTGGGAACCGCTCTTGCGGTCTATGAGGCAATTCAGAAAAACAAACCGCTAATTGATGGAGTCGTAACAGTTACCGGTAAGTGTATGACAGAGCAGAGAAACTTCAGGCTAAGGGTGGGTACCAGCTTTGATACCATAATGTATGCAATTGGAGGTTTCCCGAAAGATGCCGTAAAGCTCATAAATGGAGGCCCGATGATGGGTAAGGCGATATCAAGAATGGAGGCGGCATCTGTTAAGAGCACATCTGCACTTCTCCTTCTTACAGATAAGGAGACTAGAAGAGGGGTTGAGGGAAATTGTATTCGCTGTTCAAAGTGTGTTGATGTATGTCCTATGGGGTTGGAGCCCTATCTTCTCAACAGACTCTCAAGAGCCCTCAGGCTGGAAGATCTTGAGATAAATATGATTCACGACTGTATTGAGTGCGGAAGCTGTATGTACTCCTGTCCGGCAAATATTCCTCTGCTGGATACCATAAGACTTACCAAGACACAGGTTTTAAGAATTATAAGAAGCAGACCTAAAAAGTAACAGATATCACTATGAAAAAACTATTAGTATCACCTGCACCTCATATTCACGGAAAGGAGAGCACGCGGGGTCTGATGAGAGATGTAATCATAGCACTTGCTCCTTCACTGCTGGTCTCTATCTACTTCTTCGGGTTCTCTGCCATAAAATTGGCATTCGTAGGTGCAATCACTTGTGTACTTGTTGAGTATGCAATTCAAAAATATATAATTAAGGCGAAACCGTCTGTTAAGGACTACTCGGCAGCTCTTACGGGACTTCTTCTGGCCCTGAACCTGCCGCCCAACTCTCCCTGGTGGATTGTATTCATAGGGTCACTTGTAGCAATAGGTATAGCCAAGATGAGTTTCGGCGGATTGGGACAGAATCTCTTTAATCCAGCATTGGTAGGAAGGGTATTCCTTCTGGTCTCCTTCCCGGTTATTATGACAGACTGGACAACTCCTGCATCTTGGTTCCGTGAAGGTATAGACTCCTCAACAGGAGCGACAGCCCTTTCGATTGTAAAGGAGGGTCTCTCAAAGGGGATGACTATGGATGAGATATTTGCCCAGAACGACTTCTCATATGCCCAGATGCTCTTTAGCAAGATAGGCGGCTCGGTGGGAGAGGTCTCTGCTTTTGCCCTACTGCTGGGCTTGGTATATCTTCTTATAAGAAGAGTTATAAGACCACATATTCCACTCTCAATTTTGGGTAGCGTGGCAATCTTTTCGGGAATTTTCTGGCTTATCAAACCCGAACAATTTCCAGATCCAATATTCACAATTCTAACAGGGGGCATATTGATGGGGGCTATCTTTATGGCTACAGATTACGTTACCTCACCAATGAGTTCAAAAGGGATGATAATTTACGGAGTAGGGATAGGGGTGATTACCGTTCTTATCAGGTTTTTCGGTGCATATCCGGAAGGGATCTCGTTTGCCATACTAATAATGAATGCTACAGTGCCCCTGTTGAACAACTATTTTAAACCCGAAAGATTCGGGAAGGAGGTTAAGAATGGCTAAAATATCTTCACTTAAAAATATGGTTGCCACACTATCGGTAATCACTCTTGTATCCTCTGCCTTGCTGGGAGGGGTATTTGCACTGACAAAGGGTCCCATCGAAGTTGCAATGACAGCCAAGACCAATAGTGCTATTGCCAGCGTCTCTCCCAAATTTGATAATGACCCTTCATCCCAGATTATCGCGGTAGAGTATTCGGGGAAGAGCTATAAGGTCTATCCTGCAAAATTGGGAGACAAAATTGTTGGCTACGCTATTGAAAGTTACGCCTCCGGATTTTCCGGCAGAATCTCTATTATGGTAGGATTCAGCATTGAAGGAACCATTAACAGCATCTCTGTCCTCTCTCACTCAGAGACTCCGGGGTTGGGAGATAAAATTGAGACATCAAAGAGCGACTTCAATGTGCAGTTTCAGGGTAAGAACCCCCAAGAGTTCAGGATGGTTGTTAAAAAGGATGGAGGAGATGTAGATGCAATAACCGCCTCTACAATAACCTCCCGGGCCTATTGTGAAGCTGTTACTACAGCGTGGGAGGTATTCAAATTGTGTGTTGTACAAAAGGAAAAACAGGGAGGTGAATAATGAGTAAACTTGCACTGATATCAAGGGGAATAATAAAGGAGAATCCTGTATTTGTCCTTCTTCTGGGAATGTGCCCGACCCTGGGTACTACAACTTCTGCAATCAACGGAATGGGTATGGGAATTGCCACAACATTTGTGCTGATAATGTCCAATGTGGCAATATCGTCAATTTCGGGGATGATTCCCAATAAGGTGAGAATCCCCTCTTATATTGTTGTAATTGCATCTTTTGTAACTATTCTTCAGCTAATTATGCAGGCATATACACCCGGTCTGTATGAGACTCTTGGGTTGTTTATTCCACTAATCGTTGTAAACTGTATTGTTCTTGGGAGAGCGGAAGCTTTTGCCTCAAAAAACGGAGTTATAGACTCTGCAGTTGATGGTGTTGGAATAGGGATAGGTTTCACCCTTAGCCTCACTGTTTTGGGAGCTGTAAGAGAACTTCTTGGAAGCGCCTCCATCTTCGGAATGAAGTTAATTAATTCCGACGGTATGCTGGTTTTCGTTCTGGCACCCGGAGCATTCATAGCTTTGGGTTATTTACTGGTCATTTTTAATAAATTAAAATCCAGAACCTCTTAAACTGAAAAATTATGGAATACATTATAATAATTATTTCGGCCGTTTTTGTCAACAATATTTTGTTGTCTCAATTTTTGGGTGTTTGCCCTTTTCTTGGGGTTTCCAACAAGGTAAGTACAGCAGCGGGAATGTCCGGAGCTGTTACATTTGTTATGGCTGTTGCAACTCTTGTTACCTATATGCTTCAGTATTATGTTCTGATCCCTCTTGAGATTGAATTTATGCAGACAGTCACTTTTATTGTGGTTATAGCATCTCTTGTGCAGATGGTAGAGA
>JAUYTH010000279.1 GCA_030695165.1 Bacteroidales bacterium | reverse complement strand
GTCGCTGCTTCCACAGAGTAGTAACAGGTCTATATAGCTCTCAGATGGTTTGGTCCCTGAGCGTGGAGCGGCCAGGTATGGATAGATGCCCTCAATCTTTGGAACGTTCAATCTTTTGTACTCTCCCGATACCCCCTTCTTGATATACACCTTATCCCAGGTTGTACATATATAGTACATCTGCCCACCTACCTCAATCATCCTTACCCAGTTAGTCTTTTCGTCGGTTGTGGTAAGGGTTTGGTTTGTCCAGGCATTCCCGCTGCGGGTTGCGTAGATAAAAGAGTTAAGCCACTTATCGCTCGGATTGAGTTTTGTCAGATAGATTGTGCTTACCAGCTTGCCGGCATCCTGATAAATATCACTGTTATCTACCAGATCGGGGCGGGTTTGAGCAAGTGAGTGTGTTTGCAGGTTTATTATATCACTGCTTGTCCACGAGCCGCTTCTCTTTTCAAAATAACGGGATTTTTGATATAAATTGGGCAGATTTGGTCCGACCCAGTCGTTCTGTACCGCAAGGATACTAATCCCGAAATCTGTAACTACAACGTATGGATAGTAGTAGTCACTGCCAAGTGCTGTCCCGGCACTCTCCTGCCACCACTTGATTCCGTTCTTCTCTTTGTAACGTACGATATGAGATTTATTGAGCCCATAAGAGACGGCAATTAAATCATCTGCACCGATTGAGGCCCCGACGCGAATATTTACAGTCTCTCCCTGTGAGAACCCGTCGTTATCTACAATTACCTCCTGCTGGAAAGATGTAATATCTCCCGTTTTACAATTTGGGAACCAATAGTGCTTTAGTCTGCCATAGGAGCCGTTCTCAGATGGTAGGGTGTATGTTGGTTCAAAGACAATCAGATGGACAATACCCTCGGAGTCCATAAGAATATTTCCCGGTCTTGAGGTGTTGAAGCTCGCCCCTTTTTGCCAGCCACCCTCGCCATCTTTACGATAAATGGCAATTTTTGAAGGGTTGGTAGCATTTGGGTTGGGATTGTTGTCTATGTTCTCATTTTCTACAACATACATATAGACAGTGCTCCCATATCTCACGATCTTGCTCTGATTGTACCCCCACCAAGTACCGTTTGGGCCGTGATTTTTACTACCGGGAATCTGCTCCGAAAAAACAGCGATAGATGAAACCTCTATCTTCTCGCAACCTCCAATCAACAATAGTGCAAGCAGAATAAAAGTTGTTGCAGATAATCTTACTAAACCGGTCTTGAACGAAGAACTTTGCTTCGCCAAAAGAGCAAATTCACTTTTCATATAGTTGTAATTTATGGATTTCGAAGAACTTTCCAAATTACGGTCTGCGGTGCAGGTACCAGTCAGGAAACTCTACTCCAAATGATTCTGCCCAAGGCAGGAATTTAGGATAGTATTTGACAATACTCTCTCTCTCAATAGGAAAATCAAAATTGTCATTCGGAATAATTATCCCCCAAGGCATTTCGGAGGTAGAGACATAGAATCGATTTAAACTAGGATTAGATCTATCGTCATAAGTGCCAAAAAGGGCATAATCTGCTCTGTCTGTTGGTTTATAACCTGGCATATGTATTTCCATTCCCCTGTTTTTGTTGACAACTATAAACGGGTTGTACGGAGGGGTTGTAAGGTCGCCCACATTAACAGGCGAGTTAAATTTAATTTCGAAACTAAATGATGGTTTTGGTGCGCCTGTTGTCAAGCCCATTTCGGTAATATTGTCAAAAACCATTATTGTCGCCTTGCTTTGCTGGGTTTCGGTTCCGTTTGCGTTTAGTGTATAACGGAAGTTATTGTCTACAAAGTCACTGGTTTTAGTTGTGCTCTTCACTGCAGATGATGCTACACCCATCTGATAACCGAACCCGACATCAAGAATTCCTCCCGACCAAACAGGCTTGAACCGGTCAATAACCTTAACAACTTTATTGTTGACGTTTAAGAAGTGGGTAGAGTTATAGGTTACAATCACATCATTCATATCATAGTCCCCCCTTGTTGGCCACAAATCTTCATATGCGAGAGTGTGATAAACATTTTGTGCAGGATAGTGAGTGGAGTAAGCAACATCCGGGTCATTGGGGAATTCGTCCCTGTCGTCCGGGATACCATCTCCATCCGAATCTTCCGGGTCTTCAACCACAGGAAGATCTCCATAATCAATTGCAGTTACCGGAGTTCCGACAGCATAGAAAATTGCATCGTTGAAATCATCATCCGAGTGACCTCCACTTCTTGGAAGGTCTTCAAAACCAATAATTACAAGTTGCCTTTGAGGGTCATAAAGCAGAACATTATGAGGTTTGAGTAAAGGATTCGACTCAGGGTTAAATTGCTCAAGAGAGTAATAACGCGGGGCGGTTTGACTTATAGTTCCATTGCTAAATCCATTGGCAACAATATACCAGCCTATACTTGTACCGGCAGGGAAGACATTTACAAAATCTGTCCCATTCCAGTATTTGAGCTGAACACGATTCCCGGAACTGAGCGCTCCTCCGCTTCCTGCATAAGAGGAATTTGGGAAAGCTATAATCTTGTTAATTTGATTTACACTTGTTGGCGGACTATTGGTCGGGTAGTGAAAATAGCCTAAAACATTCTTATACCCGGCACCTTCGTGAATAAAAACCACCTCTACTGTTGCATCTGCAATTACCCTTAATGCAGAACTGACACCATTTGTAATATAATGGGGATTGTATGTAGGAACAGGCTTACTTTCCGGTAAAGAGGCATTTACAACATTTATTAACTCTGCAGTAATTGTGGCATCAGGTGATAAAAGATAGTTGGGCAGGCCGGAGTTGTTCCAGGTTCCTAAAGTACGGAAATCTCCGGGTAATATAGCATTTTGTGCAAATCCAGAACCACTTTTTACAGTACTCATTTCAACATAATTGGCAGGATTGGATGCATCAACGGCAAAGATATTGTTAGCAAATGTACTCTTGAGCAGCTGGGGCACCCCTATGGTTGTGCTGTAAATATATAACTGCTTAACAGTTTTTTTAATAGTTACAACTCCGGAGTATTTGCCGAAGTTTGTTGCCAACCCTTTTAGTATGGGGCTGATTTGAGTGTCCAAAACCTCAAGACCAGGGTCGTTTGGAGATGTTTTATAGGGATACTGGTCATAGACAAAGAAAACGATAGGGGAGTTAAATTTTAGTTTGTAGTCCAATGAGAGCGTATATGTACCAATAGTTGCGAAGTCAAAATACTCCTTGTTTTCCTCGTCGGTGTTACCCTTAGGTGCTTTAATACAAGACGTTATAGTAACGCCGGCAATAATAAGCAGTAAAATATAAAGCGAGAAGGCCTTTTTCATCGTTGAAAACTTAGTAATAATTATCAAAGAAATTTGTTGTAAATATAATAATATTTATTATAAACCATTGATGTCCACTAAACATAGAAGCTAACAAGAATCATTTCATTTTCACATATTTCACAATTGGTGTCGGCTCTCTTAGTTATAGTTTACGGTTACAGTGAATGGAGTTGCAGATGTATATGTTCCTGCAGCCTGGTTTCCGTTAACATTGATTGTAGCACCTACTTTAATGATTTCTGCACCACCTGTAAGAGTGCCTGTAGAAGATGGAGTACTTGTGAAAGCGTCTACTGTCATACTATTTGCTCCTGAAGCTACTGTAGTAGGAGTGGTTGGC
>JAUYTH010000275.1 GCA_030695165.1 Bacteroidales bacterium | reverse complement strand
GGTAACTCTTTATCCCTTCAATAAGAGAAGATAGTTGATCTACCGACCCGCCATCTGCACGCCTCCACGAGCGCCACTGACTGCCATAGACCGGCCCCAGATTCCCGTTTTTATCTGCCCACTCATCCCAGATGGTTACTCCGTTGTCATTAAGATACTTAATATTTGTATCTCCCTTAATAAACCAGAGTAACTCGTAGATAATTGATTTAAGGTGAAGTTTTTTTGTTGTAAGAAGAGGAAACCCTTTGGCAAGGTCAAACCGCATCTGGTAACCGAAAACGCTTTTTGTGCCTGTCCCGGTACGGTCGCTCTTTAGGATTCCATTTTCCATTATATGTTCAAGAAGAGATAGATATGTTTTCATTCAATATAGATTTTGTGCCTTGGATCCGATTCGTGGGGCTAATGCAAATATAACCAAATATGGGCCATAAGAAAAGAGATGACGTTCTCAATAATTTTGGATAATTTTGCATTAAATATGTGGAGTCTCCAAATGAAAAAATATCTGACTTTAGTTTCGTCATTTTTAATAATGCTTTGCTTGGGGAGTATGTTTGCCTGGAGCGTTATAGCAAGGGAGTTGGCAAATGATTTTGGTTTTTCTCTTTCAAAAACACAGCTTGTATTCGGGGTTTTCTTTACCTTTTTCCCTATCACTATGTTACTGGCAGGAAAGCTGGAAAGAAAAACAGGGCCAAAGCTGTTGGTTTTAATCTCTGCAGCACTTTTTACCTGGGGATATCTGCTTAGTGCCATCTCCAACGGCAGCTATCCGTTGATTCTAATAGGAATGGGCGTTCTCTCCGGTGCCGGAACCGGGTTCGGATATCTTGCAGCTCTTGCTGTCCCTGCAAGATGGTTTCCTCAAAGGAAGGGACTTATAACCGGGATTGTAGTTGCTGGGTTTGGTCTTGCTGCCGTATTCTTCTCATTTTTCGCAGAGCATTTGCTTAACTCCGGCAGGAGTGTGCTGCAAACTATAAAGATAATTGGACTTTCTTATGGGACAATAGTGGCTGTGATGGCGCTTTTTATTTACAACCCCCAGGGCTACGGAGAGGAGGATAGGGTAAAAATAGACTACAGCTTTTTAAGGACAAGAGCCTATGTAAAGCTCTTGATAGGGTTTTTTATGGGAACCTTTGCAGGACTTCTTGTAATAGGGAGCCTAACGGCCATTGGAGCTCAAAATAATATTGAGAATCACATTCTAGTGCTTGGTGTCTCGGGTTTTGCATTGGCGAATTTTCTGGGGCGCATCTCGTGGGGATTTCTCAGTGACTACATTGGGTCAAATCTCTCTGTGCTGCTGGCTTTAACTTTCCAGGCAATATCGATCTTCTTCATAGGACACCTTACACTAACTCCAACACTATATCTGCTTTTTGCAGCATTTATCGGCTTTGGCTTCGGCTCTAATTTCGTCCTCTTTGCCAGAGAAACAGCTCAGTTGTTCGGGCTAAAAAATTTCGGTTCAATCTATCCATACGTCTTTTTAGGATACTCATTAGCCGGGATACTGGGGCCTGTTACAGGAGGATTACTTTATGATCTACTCAATGACTTTTCGCTCCCAACCGCCATAGCAGCCGGAATGAGCCTCATCGGTGCATTGGTGGCTAATCTTTTTAAAAAATCACAACCAGTATGAATGAACAACTTTTGTTAAGAGACGAAAATATCTTCCCGGACGAAGATGTTTTAAAAACAGTTTTGGGTAATCTATATCCGGTTTATCGTGAATTTATAGAGATAGTTACAGGGGAGGAGTACTCTCTTGATACACAATGGAACTACTACAAAGATGGCAAATCGTGGTTGTGCAAGGTTTCAAAAAAGAAAAAGACAATCTTGTGGCTCTCGGTGTGGAGTGGATATTTTAAAACCGGATTCTACTTTACCGAGAAGAGTTTGGAGGCAATATTGGCGCTGGAAATCGAGAAGGATTTGAAAGAAACATTCTTATCTACTAAGCCAATAGGGAAGCTCAAACCTCTGGTTATTGACATTAGCAGCAGAGAGCAATTGAAAGATGCTTTGGCAGTAGTTGTCTGCAAGAAATTAACTTGTTAAGGGGCTTTGGGCTCTTTCAAAACTAATTTCCAACTCTTAAATCACGGCCAAAAGTATTATAGTAATATAGTCCGGTAATGTTCTCCTCCGGAATAGATCCATATATATGATATTTGGAGTAAGCGATTGGATTAAAAAGCAATAACTCCTTTTTATCTATTATGTAATTGAATTCACGCATTATGAAATCATCTGAGAGCTCCATATTATACTTCAAACTCATCCTACCACTGTTTATAGACCATATTCCATCAAGTTTATTGGCAATATCTCCGAGCAAGGCATCTCCACTTATTTTTTTTGGAGAGTCAAAATTTAATATATAAATCCAAAGATAATCTCCAGAATATCTGTAATCTTTAAGTTTAAAGGTCTCACCTCTCTTCAGCTCTATTTTTGAAGCCACTAAATCAACAGTTATGTTTACCGGAATACCTTCGTGAACGATTGATATATCACACTTGAACTCTCCGTTGTCAATTTGACCTAAAGGAAAATTAATTTCGTAAGATTTGTTCTTGTAATATAGCCACTTTGCCTCAAATCCAATTTCGCGATTAAGAGAGAATCTTCTGGTCGGATATGAGCTATATCTATTGTCGCAATTGATAAGGGTTTGACCGTTAATTACT
>JAUYTH010000273.1 GCA_030695165.1 Bacteroidales bacterium | reverse complement strand
AGTAATTAACTACAAATCTGGAATCGGTAAAAATATCTCCATAGTACAAAATTGTATCACTGGATAGGTAAAGCTCCACAATATTGTCTTCATTATCAGAGTCGAAAATATCACTTGCCGAGTAAAAAACCGAATTCTTATCTTTTGCATTCATAATTATTGATTTAAATTATGACACAAAAGTAGTTTGGTATTTTGACAACTTATGTCAATATACTAAAATTCATACCTGACAGAGATCACAGGCACCATTCCCACACTTGTTGAATAAGATTCAATTATCTTTCCAGATTGATAAGAGAACCTATTACGGGTAATATTTTTTCTGTTTGTAGTATTTTGGATTTCCGCCAAAAATGTCCAGGAGCTCCTCAATCTGTTTACTTTATAGCTTATCCCAATATCTGCCCTCATATATGGTGGCAATTGTTTTCCATATGTACGGAAGATATCATAAACAACTCTTTTTCTGCTTAATGAAAGATCCATATCTACAGGAGTGTATCTGTATCCCCCTCTTAAAAAGCTTCTTAGGTTGACGCCTATAATGTTCTGCCTATTTTTACCAACGATAAACTCTTTACCCGAGACAAAATTGAAAATAAAGCCGTTGTTAAAGTATGTATTATACCACCTTTTATTGGGTGCCTTATATTTTGAATCAAAAAGAGACGAGGAGAGTAAGAAGTAGAAGCTTCTGCTAAAATCTTTCTCTATTGTAATCTCAAGTCCCGTATTGTATCCCACACCATCATTGTTCAATACCTGATCCGGTATACCGTGGGTAGAGTTTATAATAGAAAACTGACTTAATGGGTTAACAGATGACGGTATATTGCTGAGACTCTGATAATATGTTTCAATTGAGAAAGTTGCATCTTCTGCGGGCATAACACTGTACCCTACTGTAAAGTGAAGAGAGCGCATTGCCTTTAGATTTAGGTTCTCTTCATCTCTGGAGTTGCCGGTTATTCTTACCCTGTAATTATAAACGGAGAGCGGCTCAATTCTGGAGTGAAATCCCACACCTGCAGATATCTCCTGATTGTTGCGAAGTTGTAATTTGATTCCGGCCCTTGGCTCAATTAACACCTCATCTGTAACCCCACTGAAGAGGAGATTAACTCCACCAATGATTTCAATACTCTTAAATGGATTGTATTTCCATTGTAAACTTGCATTGCCGTAATTACCATTAGCTACCTTGTCGATGAGAGTGTCCTGTTTTTGTTGATTTATAGCTCTTTGAGCAAACATCTCGCCTGAAATATAGCTTTGATTATAGGTAGCTCTAAGAGTGTTTCTGTTGTTGAATTTTGAGTTTAACAGAATAGATACTCTTAACGATGGATACTTATATCTTTCAAGATAGTTTAGACTCTTATTAAATGAAGCATCAATAACATTCTCCTCCATACTCTCCTTCTGATATGTAAAACCAATTGTAGATCTTATATAGGTGCCAATCTCAGGAAAAATCATAAGATGCTTAATACCTGCAACAGCAACCATATAGTTGTAAATAAATTCACTCCTGTCCTCTATGGCCGAAGTCTGCTCGTTAATATTTACTTCATCTCCAACAAGACTACTGCCACCGATGCTGAAAAGTTCAAATGTGCCAAATCCTTTGGTCGGAATAGAGGTTTTAAAGGCCCAGTCAAACGCTCTGGGAGTTATTGCAGCATATTTAAAGTCAATGATCTTAAGTTTCTGGAGGAACGAAAAATTTGAATATCTGATATTTCCATACCAAGAGCCCCCAGTTTTTAATCCTGTCGGACCCTCTGCAGATATCTCTGCGCCAATAACACCAACTCCAACTGAAAACTCTTTTTTTGAGTTGTTTCCACTTCTTAAACTAAGATCCATAACTCCGGATATAGCGTTTGAATACTCTGCCGGGAAGGCGGCTGTATAGAAGTCAAACCCGGAGATAGAGTTGGTTGTAATTAAAGAGTAAGCTCCACCGGTTGTTCCCTGACCATCGGCAAGATGGTTCGGGTTAGGAATTTCAATCCCCTCCAATCTCCACAAAAGAGATCTTGGGGAGTTACCTCTTACAACAATTGAGTTATCTTCGTCACTGTTTGTTGCTGCAACACCGGGTAGGTTTGTAACCATACGAAGGGGATCATAATAGCCGCCGGCATATCTGGCAG